>NZ_NWTA01000034.1:0-40510 GCF_002531955.1 Rhizobium sp. M10
CGAAATCAAGCGACGCACCGAGGTCGTCGGCATCTTTCCGAACGACGAAGCCATCGTCCGTCTCGTCGGTGCATTGCTGCTCGAACAGAATGATGAATGGGCCGTTCAACGCGCCAGGTATATGACGCTTGAGACCATGGCCCAAATGAGCGATGATCCCCAAATCAGCCTGCCCCGCTGTGATGTCGGGTCAGGAAACGAGCGGGACAGCAGGCTAATACACTGCCCGAATTGCCCCGTGTGGACGGCAAGCGTCAAGCCTTGATGCCAAATTCAAACGGATATGAGTGGGGCTTCGCAGCTGCGGCGAGGTCTCGATAGGGTCCGACAGTAAGCCCGAATGAGTGGGCACAATGGGACTGAAAGTGGGATCACTTGGTGAGCCCGTTGTTCCCGCGCGGAGTTCCCGCCGCTATTCTCGCAAATGTCGGACAGCCGCCGCCCTTTGTCGCATTTGTCGAGATCACGACAATCGGTTTGTCCCGCTCTGCTCTACGCACCCGTCAAGCCACGGAGTGGTGCCTGCTTCGCAGCTTTGAATTTGAGAGCGAGCGGGCTACGGCTCCGTCATTGCTGGGGGTCCGATAGGGAAAGCCTGTTCGAGATGCGTGCTTCTCTATCGTCGCACAGGGCGTTTTCAGCATCTTGGGCCCTCTCACCGGTCTGAACAACTGTTTCAGCTTGATCATTTGAGGTTTTCGCAACCGAACGTGCTTGCCGTGGCTGGTCGGCAAGCCGTCGCTCGAACGATCATGGAATGCGATACTAAGTTTTCCGGAATCTGGATTCCAACTGGAATGCAGGAATACGATCGGTAGTAGCGTTTTTAGCTCGCATTTTACGCTGCATTTTCGAGTGGCACGTCGCTTGCTTCATTTCTCGTGCCGCCGATTCACCGAAACTCAGAAAGAGCCAACGCAAGCTCTATGGTGGTGCGAATTGCCCACTGCTCCCGCGCCCAGACGGCGCGGAACCGGCCTAAAAGCGGCATTAATCTTGGCGAAGGACAATTCAAATCCAAGGGAGAGTAAGATGAGCATCACACGCAGACATGTCATCGTTCAGGGTGGCGTCATTGCAGCAGGCCTGCTCGCCAGCGGCCTACCGGGGACAAAAGCCTTCGCGCAGATACCGTCAATCCCTTGGCGGCGCTCACTGCAGGGCTTGGCCTGGAACGACCCGATCATCGAGACCTATCGCGACGCAGTGCGCCTTCTCAACGCCCTTCCCGCCAGCGACAAATTCAACTGGGTCAACCTCTCGAAAATTCACGGCAGCGGTGACGTCGTCAAATACTGCCCGCATGGCAACTGGTATTTCCTGCCGTGGCACAGGGCCTATACGGCTATGTACGAGCGCATCGTTCGGCACGTGACCAAGAACAACGATTTCGCTATGCCGTTCTGGGACTGGACCGACAATCCGTACCTGCCCGAAGTGTTCACAATGCAAAAGACGCCCGACGGCAAGGACAATCCACTTTATGTTTCGTCGCGCACCTGGCCAATCACGCAGCCGATGCCGGACAATATAGTTGGGCCACAGGTTCTCAACACCATCCTAACGGCGAAGCCATACGAGGTCTTCGGCACCACCCGCCCCGAGGGACAGAACTCACTCGATCCTTCCTGGGTCACCACCAGCAGCGGCACGCAGGGGGCGCTGGAATACACACCGCACAATCAGGTGCACAACAATATCGGTGGCTGGATGCCGGAAATGTCGTCGCCCCGCGATCCGATCTTCTTCATGCATCATTGCAACATCGACCGCATCTGGGCGACCTGGAATTTGCGCAACGCCAACAGCACGGATCGACTCTGGGCCGACATGCCGTTCACCGACAATTTCTACGATGTCGACGGCAACTTCTGGTCCCCGAAGGTCTCTGACCTTTATGTTCCAGAGGAACTCGGATACAATTATGGTTTCCGGACCTACTTCAAGGTCGCGGCGGCGAGCGCCAAAACGCTGGCCCTGAACGATAAACTCACGTCCGTGATCGCGGCGACGGCGACCGATGCTGCAATCGCCGGCGTGACGACCACCTCCACGGACAACAGCAAGGCGGCAACGGAAAACGTGCCGCTTTCGCTGCCGATCAAGATCCCGGCGGGCGCATTGCAGGAGATCGTCCGCCAACCGCCTCTGCCATCCGGCATGGATACAATGGATTTCGGCGCGGCACAGGAGCAGGCGGCCTCCGCTCCTCGTGTGCTGGCATTCCTGCGCGATGTCGAGATCACCAGTGCCAGCACGACCAGCGTTCGGGTGTTTCTCGGCAAGAACGACCTTAAGGCCGATACGCCCGTCACCGATCCCCATTACGTCGGTTCTTTCGCCGTTCTCGGTCATGACGGCGACCATCATCGCAAACCATCCTTCGTCCTCGATCTGACGGACGCGATCCAGCGGGTTTACGGCGGAAGGGGGCAGACGGATGGCGAGGCCATCGACCTGCAGCTCATTCCTGTCGGATCGGGAGCGGGCAAACCCGGCGCCGTAGAGCCCGCAAAGCTAGAAATAGCCATAGTGTCCGCCTAACATCCGGACTGGCTGGGTTGTGGAGACATCGATGCGCTATCATCGTTGGGTGCTTATCGCTATTCGTGCGGCGGCATTATCGATGCTGCGCATCGTCAGCCCGGTTCAAGCTAACGAGAGCGACATGCGGGCAACGACCAGTAAGCCCGCGACGATAACCATATCGAGCAGAGCAGTCCACTCATCGGTTGATACCAGTGCGCGGGTCGTCCTTACTGTCACTGGTTATGAACCGTCGACTTCAGGACCAGTGACGACGGTCGTTTCGCTTGACTGCGGCAGTAACGTTCGCGAAATTGGTAGGTTTGGTATTTTTCCGAACAAGGCGTTTTCGGTATTGGACGGGGCAAAGCCTCAACGATTTGGGTTTCCCTTGCCCGATGACCCGTCTTGCCGTCAGCCACAGACCGTCATTATCCGGCTGGAGCCTCAAACAGGCGGCGGTTCGGGCGCCAGCATCACTATCAGCGACGCTAGCATTGAATAGATTGGCAGTCGGGGCTGATTTGCCGCTAGCTCCAGAACCTTGGCGGCAATGAAAGTCCGCCGGATAAAATAGAGGGTTTTGATAGGTTGTTGTGACAAAGGTCCAACGCGCAGCGCCTATCGTGGTCAACAGTTTACAGTCTTGCCGCTGCATTCGGCGACTGATGGTCGTCTGCAAGCAGGCAAAGGTTTTTGGCCGACCCGAGACTAGGCTCAAGATAAAGTCGCTCTTAAAGGCATTGAACCAACGACGCGTTCCTAGATCAGTAAAGTGACTCTTCAACCACTTCAGATGCTTGCGCGGAGTCTGTCCGAAAGCTGCATTGACTTCGCACGCGGTCCAAAACCGATTCAGACTGCGCGTTCAATTCAAAACTGAAGATTAGACGTGTGCTTTTAATGGCACTGGATTTGCAAGGACACGGGCGGCGTGCGGCCATAGGTATCGCTTCCATTCGTGATAGAGAGGCGCGGAGGTTAGTCTTGAAACGAAGAGATTTTTCGACTGTTGGGCTCACTGCTCTTCTCGCCGGGATCGTATTCCCGGCTTTTCCCAGCACCGGATTCAGTGAGCAGCGAAAGCCGTCCATCCCCGCACTCCCTGATCAGCGGAAACTTTGGAGTTGGATCAAAAGGCTCAACAGTTTCGGCCCCCGATTGACCGGCAGCCCGGCGCAAGCACGGGCAATCGATTATCTTGCTGGTGAGTTGAGAGGGATGGGCCTTGAGGTGAAGCGCGATCAACTCACGATGCGCCGGTGGATGCCACGAACCACCGCGTTCAAACTGTCAAATGGTGAAGTAATTGAGGTAGCGGCGCCGTTCCCGTATTCCGGGCTTACACCTCCCGGCGGTATCTCGGGTAAGATGGTTCTTTTCAACGGTCGGGTTCAGGCGTTTGAGAAAGCCCGCGGCAAAATTGCGGTGGTGACGGTAAAGCGTCGGGATCTGGCGGCATTCCTCGAACTGGTGACCAATCGACGCGGCAGCCTGCCGGAAGGCATAGACTTTCCCAAAGCCGTAACCACGCCGCTTATCACCGGTTTGCTTGGCGTACCGATCGACAAGGCGCGTGAAGCAGGGGTTTTAGCCGTCGTTTGCATTTTCGAAGGCGTCTCGGAAGTGCAGTTGAAGGGGCAGGTGCTGCCATTCACCACACCGTATTGGGGCTTACCTGCAATATGGGTGGCGCAATCTGAAGGAGAGCGGATCAAAGCCGCGAGCAAGCACGGTTTGAGCGGTCGCCTGACCTTGGATGGCACGTTGGAAGACGTTGCGACCGATACGATTTATGCGGTTTTGCCGGGCTGCAACCTGCTTGAGACAATCATCATCAACACCCACACCGATGGACCTAATGCGTGCGAAGAGAACGGCGGTGCTGGGGTACTCGCTCTGGCGCATTATTTCTCCTCGCTACCGAAATCTGCCCGCAACCGGAGCCTCGTCTTCGTACTCGTCACGGGTCATTTCCAGCTTCCCCAGTTCGGCCGCCACGGGAATCAGGCGACGGCGACCTGGCTCGAAATGCATCCAGAATTGTGGGACGGCAAACCCGGCCATGCTAAAGCCGTTGCAGGAGCTACGATTGAGCATCTTGGATGTACCGAGTGGCGAGATGACTTTGCAAAAGGGCACCCCGCGCCCACCGGGAAGCCGGAACTCGATTTGATCTATACCAGTAATAAGTCGATGAGTGACGTGTACATCGCTGCCGCACGCGGGCGCAAAAAGGTACGCGCGGATAGTCGCCCCAGCGGCGGCGCAGGTGATGTTGGGCGAAGGACAGCCATTATACGCATCAGGAATTCCGACGATATCAAGCTGTCCGATACCGGACTATCTTTGCCAGGTCTTGCCGGGCGGAGGCTTGGACCGGCTCGACCCTGATTACGCCTTTCAGCAAGTCGAAACCTTTGCCCGCACGGTCGACTTGCTCGACAGGATGCCGCGTGGTGAGATCGGAATCGTTCCGTTTAACCTGTCCACTGTTATCGGTGATCTGCTGTAAACCTGACCAACACTAACGCCAGCGAAAATGGCGGTGTCACGCGGTCGGCACTTTAACTGGCGCCGAGGATCATCTGGCTGTTCACGATAGTGCCGGGTCATAGCCGTCCCATCTGGGCACGCTTCGTCATGCATCAGATGACCGGCCTGCGTTTCCACATCGCGGCCTTCGAGGCTCTCGGCGGCGCTCCGCGGGAGTGCTTTGCGACCGGATGAAGACTGCCGTCATCGGTGAGCGTCAGACAGAAGGCATCGTCTATAACCGTGCCACCACCAGCCTTAGCCCCAACCAAAGCCACGCGGACGGCCGCTGAAACATCCTAGTTGGTGGGATCCCACACCGCAGGCGAATCCATCACCTCCTGTCCTCCGATAGTCTCCAACGAGCTGGGAGAAACTGCTGATCCAGGCTGAATGAAGACTTTGTGTGGCTTTCCCTGGCGACGAGCTTGCTGCCCCCTCTCCCGGCGTAGCTGGCTGACCCAGTGCTTGGCATAGACATTGCAGGGGATGAATGCGGCGGTAACTCGTTGGGGTCGGAAGTCGTCAAACTGCTTTCCTAGGCGTCGGCATTGCCTACCGAGCACCTCGCCAGACGGAAGCACGATCGATCTGGCACGTATGTATGCGTACGGGATCATAACCATAGAGGAGTTGAAACGATGGCGGATATTCTTACATCTCTAAACCCGCTCCGGTGGATTGAAGCGCCATCCACGGAACTGGACAGCCAAGTGACCCAAAGTCTATTCCCGATGTTCCAACGCTTGGCGGCAGCGGGCGCTGAAACCGCTAAAATTCTGCAGGTTGCCTTATTGCGCCGCGTGCAAGTCATGTGCGACACCCACTCTACCCGCCAGGGAAAGCTCTTTACTGAGGCCGAACGTCTTGCCGAGAGTCTACGCGAGGTGCACGGCAATGGGAATTTGGGCCACGCTTGGGCGGAATACCTGCGCGACGCTAGTGAGCGCGCCATATTGTGCATGGATCTTCTCCGACAGCGCGGCGACATCTTCCTCGAACATGAAGCGGCAGGCTGTCCGCCGGTTTTCTTCTGCGACTACGAGACAGTTATGGATGGAAACGATCTGCCCTTGAAATCCAATTACGTGTTACTTCGAATGATCCCGCCCCAAGGTGTTAACGTCGATGACACGAAGCGCCCCTTCATAATCATTTGCCCGCGCGCCGGACATAGTCCCGGCGTCGGTGGCCACAAAGAAGACAGCCAGGTCGGCGTGGCGTTCCGGGAAGGTCACCCGGTTTATTTGGTGTCCTTCCGCCGAGAGCCAGAGGGGGGCAGTATCTCTCTAATGTCACGTATGCGGAAGCGGCCTTTGTTCGTGAGGTCATGCGCCTGCATCCGCTTGCCCGCCTTCCAGTCGTAGTCGGCAACTGCCAAGCTGGCTGGGCTACCCTTCTGATGGTTGCGACAAATCTCGACTTAGCTGGCCCGATCATCCTCAACGGATCGCCGGTGACACCTACCTCGGGAAATATCGGCGAAAATACCCTCCGCTACATGGCGGGCCTCTTCGGGGGAGCTTGGATAACCATGTTTTTGTCAGATCTGGGCGGAGGCATCTTCGACGGCGCCCATCTCGTACAGAATTTCGAAACGCTCAATCCCGAGCGCCAGTTATTCATGAAGTATGTCGAACTGTTCCGAGATGTGGATGCGGCGAGCGAAGCCTTCCTTAAGGCTGAGAAGTGGTGGGGCGGCTTCTGCCTGATGCGGGGAGACGAGATCCGCTGGATAGTTGAGCACCTCTTTGTTGGTAATCGACTGGCGCACAACAAGGCGTATGGGGAGCCGGACCGGCGGCATTTCGACCTTAAGAAGATCAGGGCGCCTATTATCATATTTGCCAGTCATGGCGACAATGTAACGCCGCCGCAGCAGGCGCTGAATTGGATCCCCGAAATCTATGACAACGAGGAGGAAATCCGCCTTCTCGGCCAGCACATTATTTATATGGTACACAACGACGTCGGTCACCTCGGTACATTCGTTTCCTCGAGAGTAATCAACAAAGAATACAATGAGGTTGCAAGCACGCTCGAGGCAATTGAGGCGTTGTTGCCTGGCCTTTACGAGATGCGCATCACGGACATTCAAGAAGATGCTGGACACAAGAGCTATAGTGTTGAACTGATCGAGCGCACCTTCGAGAATATCCGTGAGTTTAACGACGGCCATGACGATGGAGGTCCCTTCGCTGCCGTCGCCCGCGTCTCTGAACTGCAAGCGCAGATCTATCACACAGTTGCCCGCCCCTTTGTGCAGGCCGCGGTCACAGACATCTCAGCAGACGCCAGCCGAATGTTCCATCCAAAGCGGCTGGAGCGATCGCTGCTGTCTTCTCAGAATCCGATCATGGTTGGCTATAAGTCAATTTCAGAGCAGGTACGGAACTCCCGGGCGAACGCAGCAGCGGAAAATCCTTTCCTGGCTGCGGAAGCGCTCTATTTCAAGGCTGTCGAACAGGCGATCGTGGTCATGCGCGACTGGCGCGACATGGGTTATGAGCTCGCGTTTCACATGATCTGGAACAACCCCTGGCAGCGATATTTTGACAATCCCCACGAAGCATACCGCAAAGGGACGACACTTGACGATATGAGATGGCAGCCGGACATCGCCAATGCGCTCAGGAGGATCGCGATCGGCGGACTCGCCGATGCCATCATCCGTATGGTCGTACTCCTGGTGAGCGATCGTGGCGGGATCCGACGCGACCGCCTGGCGCGCTGGTCACGGGTGCTGACCGAGGACGAGCCCTTCCGCTCACTAAGCGCTGATCATTTGGCCGAAATCACTCGCGTGCAGACGGCTATCGTCACCTTTGAGCCGGAGCAAGCAATCGAGACGCTGCCGCTGTTGCTAACGGAACCGAGGCAACGGCAACTCGCTTATGCAGCCGCTTGCTATATCCCGGGCTCCAGGGCGGAGATGTCATCGAGTACTGTTGCCATGCTACAGCGCTTCGCGGACGTGCTTGGCCAGCCATCGATCGTCGATGTGATTGAGGATCCGCTGGCAGTGACATAGTTTGTTCGTAGAGTAGCGTCTCGATCTCACCGAATCACATAATTATTGGTTTTCGCTCGTTGGTCACGGAGGCGCTTGAAACAATTCCATCGCAAATCCAGCCAGGACCGCAGATCGGAAAATTGCCATTGGACATCCGTCCTTTACAACGCAACGATGCCGTAATCCGGTTCAGTGATCGGGCCGGCAGAGGGCGGATTGAAACTGTGGAGGAAGGCTCTCGTCATAGGGCTGGCGCTCGCTGCAAATCATCGTGATCGAACGCACTGGCCATACGGTTGATCTCGGCTGACCGCGCACCGACCGCCTTGGCGGTCTCGCGCCACCTTGCGGTGTCGCGACTTCCTTAATGATCGCGCGAGCCTCGGCGAGCGTTAGGGCGTAGAGCCCTGCAGGTTCTTCCAGCAGGTCAAGGGAGCAGGTGCCTTCATCAAGATCAATGTTTGTCGTCAGCGCGCGCGCCTTGACATCCGTAGGCACTGGATTGAGGTCATAGGCAGGGGACAACGACCAGCTGGCTTTATTGAGCCACAGAAAGCCGTGATTTTTCTCCCCAGCTCAGAGCTAGAGCGGGCTGCAGCGAGAAGCGGCCCGGGTCCTCGAGCCAGGCACGATCATACTCAAACACGATTGTTTCGGCACCACGGGCGCGATTGCTCCGGGCCAGATGGGACGTGTGCGGCCGTGAAGGTCGAGATGAACTTCGAAATCAGCCATCGCGTGACGATCCCGGTGATCGCCTTGGGTGAGCGTGCTTGGGCAACTCTGCATTGGCCAGAGACTGGCCGACGCTGTCGTCACCGATGTCGGCGACTTGGCTCAGCCCATCTAGCAGGCCGAGTGCCTGGAGGACGCCTGCATAGATGCCGATGCTGACATTGGTGTCGCCGGCCTCGATCTTTTGAAGCGTTGAGCGTGAGGTGAAGGCACGTTCGGCTACTACCGCCATAGGCAGGCGGCGACGTCGACGTGGATGTCTGCGCCCAGTTTGCGCAACGCGCGCCGCACCCGGAGGGTTGTGAGGTGTCGGAATTTGTCACCTTCGCACTACAGATTGCACTAGATATGTAGCACGAAGGTTACAATTTTTCAAGAGAGATGGTCAGAGAGAAAAGTGGTTAGAATGGGAATTGCGGATAGCGCAAGTACGAGCCAGGCTGGCAGGCGAAGAAAGATGGCGGATCTTGAGGCGCTCAAGATCGATGCCGCCTCCGGACCGGAGGCGCGATCGGAACCACTATCGTCTGCTGATGCGGCTTTTGCCGATTGCCAAGCTGCACCCGGCCGTTAGTCGAACGGGTGCTCCTGGAAGATGCGGTGGTGTCGGTGACCGTGGACACCTCGTCGATCAGGGTCGCAACGTGGCTGGTTTTGAGAAATCGGCGGGCGGACATTGTCGGCCATCAGGACACCAATTGAACTAGGCCATTTGGACTAGAATTTCCACTTATGGCGCGCCAACCGATCGGTTCCTCATGGATCGGGAAGCCGACCTCTACACAGCGGGCTCAATCCTCGAGAATAGTTGCTAATGACCGCTCATCAGACAATCTGATTGAAAGTTCCCCGCGAAGCAGCCATATATTTAGCTCAAATTCATTAGTGCTACGTAGGACATTGATCATGGTAGATGTGGAGCTGCAGGTCGCTCGGCAAAATGCCTCTCTTCGAGTGCAAGTCGAAGAAAGGCTCAGACAGGCTATTGCGACGGGCAAGTTCAAGCCGGGGCAAAGGCTCGTCGAGCGCGAGCTTTGCGAAATGATCGGCGTGGGTCGCACGTCCGTCCGTGAAGCGCTTCGGCAGCTTGAGGCAGAGGGATTGATCACAAGCTTCCCCCACAAGGGTCCAGTTGTCAGTATCATAACCTATGAGGAGGCCGCTCAGCTCTACACCGTCCGCGCGCTGCTCGAGGGGTTTGCTGGTCAGCAGTTCGCCGAAAATGGAACGGCGGAAGATATTGCCACTTTGCAAGATGCCGTTAGAGAATTCGAAGCGTCGGCGGAAAGCGGCGTGGGACACAGGCTCATCGCTGCCAAAAACGCCTTCTATGACTGCTTGATGGATGGCAGCAAAAACGTCTTCGTCAGGCAAATGCTAACATCGCTGCACAACCGGATCAATCTTCTGCGCATGACTTCGATGACACAACCGGGGCGCCTCAAACATAGCATTGCAGAAATCAAAGAGATTGCCGAAGCGATCCAAAATCGCAACGGACCCAGGGCTGCGGCCGCTTGTAAGCACCACATTGATATGGCTGCGAAAGTCGCACTCGAGTACCTGCGCAACAACACCTCAGGCTGATGCCATAAGATTTTCCGAAAATTGACAGATTGTCTGATGCTGGAGGTGGCCGGGTGTAATTAAATCCTTCAGGCACGGTGCTTTTGACAACGCAACAACCTCTCTGGTGTCCATCGGACGATAAGATGGGTGCTGCTTGCACGTCATTTTAAGTGAGGTGATTGAAGAAGCGACGGCAAAATTGGCGTCGTAGCGAGGGCGCGCCGGCCCAAGCATGAATTTTCCGATTGACAGATTGTCTGATAGGTCGTTAACTACTCCTCACTAACGGAGGTAGCTGATTGTGCTTGCCTCACATTCGGGAGCGGGACGTTGTCACCACGAAAAAATCTGCGCGTCGCCTTTATTGGTCTCGGCGCAATGGGCGGGCCGATGGCACAACATCTGTTGTCGGCTCAATTCGAAGTCACTGGCTTTGATCTATCGGCCGAGGCTAGGGAAAGGTTCGCGGCCGTCGGCGGCGTTCCGGCAGAGACGGTAGCGGAAGCATTCAATGGGGCCGATGTTGCGGTTACCATGCTTCCCAACGGCAAGGTTGTTCAAGACGCGCTCTTCAAGGATGGGGCCTGGCAATCCCTGAGTGCTGACGCGCTTGTCATCGACATGAGCTCATCGGCGCCCAATGATACTCGTGAGCTCGCAGAGCGCTTGCATCAGAAGGGCTTGCGGCTGGTCGATGCTCCCGTGTCAGGCGGAGTGAAGCGAGCCGTCGAAGGCTCTCTTACTATCATGGCAGGCGGTGCTTCTGACGATATCGATCAAGCTGATCCCATCCTGTGCGCCATGGGCGGCCAGATTTTTAGGACAGGCCCGATCGGCTCAGGGCACGCCATGAAAGCCATCAACAATTTCGTATCGGGAGCCGGGGTTCTGGCAGCTATCGAAGGCGTTCTTCTTGGCCGAACGTTTGGTCTCGATCCTAGAACGATCGTCGATATTCTCAACTCGTCGTCTGGCAAGAACAACGCAACAGAAGTGAAGATGAAGCAGTTCATCCTCTCGGAGACTTTTGGCTCTGGTTTTGCTTTGGGGCTTATGGCGAAAGACATTAGGATTGCAGCGGACTTGTCGAAGGCGCTCAATCTCCAGCTGCCGACATTGGCCGGTACCGCTGATGCCTGGGATGCTGCTCGGCATGCTTTAGGCCCCGATGTCGACCATACGAAAATTGCGCAGTTCGTGAAAGATCAGGCCTGACCGCGAAAAACTACGCCAAACTGACAGTTGAAAATTGTCTGATAATCTGTCAAATATGATGAAGGGAGCGAAACCCAATGGCCACTTTGGACAGGAAAGATAAGGGGTCTAAGGCCGGCGAGCGAACAGCTCCATCGGAGCAGTTCAAGCGCGGACTTGCTACTCGTCGGCAGGTGATGGGGGACGCTTACGTTGATGCGGCCCTCGGAAAGGCGACCGACTTCACCTGGCCGATGCAGGAACTCGTCACCGAGTATTGTTGGGACAATATCTGGAACCGACCTGGCCTCGACCGTCGCGCTCGATCGATCCTCAACCTTGGAATGATAGCGGTTTTAAACCGACCGCACGAGCTCAGAGGCCACATCCGCGGCGCCATCAACAACGGTGTTACGAAACAGGAGATCCAGGAGATCTTCCTTCAGGTGGCTATCTACGTTGGTGTGCCAGCAGGCATCGACAGTTTCAGGCATGCCCAGGAAGTATTCACCGAAATGGGCATTTGAGAATGTGCTGTCCCGTGAGGGGGCATGTACAACATGCGCGGAGTTCTCAGCGCTTATCAACAAGGGAGGAGCCTAAAATGGCGATAGATCTCAAGAAATTCATAGAATTCGTGCGGGAGGATTTCGAGTTCAAGCGCGAAACTCGTTATCTTAACGGTATATTAAAATGCGATTTCCCTACCCGCAGTGTAGCGCTTCATTTCGAGGACGGTACGTTGCTAAAGGTGGAAGAGGCCGAATACGACGACGACAAGTGCACTATCGTCATACGCGGGACCGGTTCACAGTGGGAGGCGCTGCTTCAGCACAAACCCTTGCCGTTTTATCAGTGCTTGCAGTCATCAAACATCAAGCATGGCCTCTACCTTAGCAGTAACAACGAAACCTTCGCGTATCTGCCTGCTCTCAACCGCATGACCACCCTGATGCGCAATGCCCGTTCTGAAGGAGCAGCAGCATGACCAAGTTTGACCCCATTATCGGCCGTTATCTCTATCTCACCGTAGAAGGTATCGAGTACCGCGTCTATTACGAAGAAGCGGGCCAGGGGATTCCGCTTCTCGTCGGTCATACGGCAGGGTCCGACGGTCGCCAATACCGTCATATGCTTTGCGATTCCGACGTGACGAAAAATTTTCGCGTCATCGCGTTCGATCTGCCGTATCACGGCAAGTCCCTTCCCCCCTACGGCGTTCGCTGGTGGGAGAAGGAATACAACATGACCAAGAAGTTCATGATGGACTTCCAGCTCGAACTCTCAAAAGCGCTCGACCTAGACCGCCCCGTTTATTTGGGCAGCTCCATGGGCGGCCATCTCGCGATCGACCTGGCATCGAACTATCCGGACAACTTCCGCGCCACGATCTCGGTCGAAGGTGCGTTGCGCTCGGCGGCGGAGTACGTCGACGTCGGTATGGCTGGCATCCGCAGGGAGTTCGACAATCCAAACGTCAATCGCACCTCCATCGGTGCGGCGATGATGCTGAATATCTCACCGTACTCGCCAGAAGCGAATGTCCGTGAAATCCAGTGGGAATACAGCTGCGGTGGACCGGGAATCTTCGCGGGTGATCTTTATTACTACTACTACGACCACGATGTGTCGCCAGAAGAAGCCAGCAAAATCGATACGTCGAAATGTATGCTATACTTCCTCACGGGCGAATACGATCCAAACACGTCCCCGGCCGATACCAAGATTGCTGCAGACCTGGTCAAAGGCTCCAAGTTTTGGACAATGGAAAAGCTCGGACATTTTCCCGTTACTGAGGACTATAGCGAGTTCCGGAAGTATCTGTTGCCGATTCTTGAGGAGATCCAACAGTCATCAGCAGCCCGGTCTAAGGTTGCCTGATCCTTTTCTCGGGAGGAGAACTTCAATGAGGTGCATTCTGAATGTCACACTTGGGGCGCTGATCTCGGTTAGCGCCCTGGCGACAACCGCTTACGCGGATGGTGTCGATCAGCTACCGGCTACAGAAAAGAAGATCTATGAAACTGTAGATCCGCAGATTCCATTGGGGGCGAGCGCCTACAAAGACTTCAAGCCCAAAAAGGGTCCTCCGTGGAAGATCGGCTATGCAAGCAGCTACGCTGGCAACACCTGGCGAGCCGCAGCTCTCGATGCGGTCATGAGCGATCTTTTACCGCGATCAAAGGCTGCGGGCCTGGTGTCTGATGTCGTGGTCACCCAGTCGGATCTTAAAGACGCCGTTCAGATCCAGCAGATGCGTCAAATGGTGGACGAAGGCGTCGATGCAATCATCATCTGCTGCTCGAACGTCACGGCTCTTAATCAGACGATCGAATATGCCTACAAAGCCGGTGTGCCGGTGTTCTCATTTTCGGGCTACGTGACGTCGCCATACGCCATCAATGGCGCGGCCAATCACGCGCAGGGCGGTGCCGAGATGGCGACGTGGCTGGCGGAAAAAATAGGAAAGAAGGGCAATATCCTTCTCGTTTCTGGTATTCCCGGTTTCGCTTCTTCGGACAGCTTTGACAAAGCGGCTAAGGAAGCACTTGCTAAGTACCCCGACATAAAGATCGTCGGTGAAGTTGCAGGGAAGTGGACCGACCAGGTGGCCCAGGTCGAAGTTCAGAAGTTTCTTGCGACGAACCCGACGAAGATTGATGGGATCCTCACGCAGGGGGCCCAAGAGAACGGCGTTCTCAACGCAATGCTGCAGTCAGGTCGAGACATGATCCCGATTACTCTCGGGGGGGAAGCTTCCGCCGCGTGCTACTGGCGCAAGAACCCCGAGTTTGTGGACAGGAGTTTCCATATTTGGCCGCCGCGTCGCGAGATGCAACAGATGTGGGAGATCATGCTCCGCACATTGGAGGGACAAGGCCCTAAGGTTCAGTCCTTCCTTCGACCCGTCTTGCCTTACACCATCGATGAAGTCCGCGCGGCGATACCAGAAGATTGCGACTTGAACTCGACAGACTTCGTGGAGCCCAAGGCGGACGGGTGGTTTCCTGCTGCGATTGCTGCAGACTACTTCGAACGCCCGGCTGATCCCTGGAAGCCTGTGTCGAAGTGAAACTGTTCTGCCCGGTGGGTCTTGCCACCGGACAGAAGTTTCTCTTGTGGGAGGACCGCCTCGCGCGGCCGTTGGGATTAGAGGATCTCCGATGCAAAACCAAACTACGATCAAGTTGATCAATGTTGCCAAGTCTTTCGGCGAGACTAAGGCCTTAAAGAAGTGTGATTTTGAAGCCCGGGCCGGAGAAGTGCACGCCATCGTCGGAGAGAATGGAAGTGGCAAAAGCACGATGGCGAAGATCATGTCTGGAGTGTTGCACCCAGATTCCGGGAGCGTTTCGGTCCTTGGAGAAGAGATTTCGACTCCGACTGACGCCAAGCGCATCGGGCTGACAACGATCTTCCAGGAAGTGCTGGTGGCCGACGAGGCCAGTGTATTGGAAAACCTGTATGTCGGGCGCGACGGCATCTTCCGCTCGCAGGGCGGCAGTGGTCGGCGTACCGAGGCTGAGGAGATCCTGAAACGCCTCGTCGGCAAGCCCGTGGATCTCGATCAGAACGTTGGGGCATTGCCTCTGAGCGTCAAGCAATGGATAGTTATTGCGCGAGCGGTCTTGCGCAGGCCGAAGGTCCTCATCCTCGATGAATCGTCTGCGGCATTAGACCTCGATTCCACGATCCGCCTCCACGAGGAAATTGATCGTCTCCGTAGGGAAGGTGCGACCGTGCTGATCGTAACGCATCGGATCGCTGAACTTGTCCGCATCGCCGATCGAGCCACGATCCTTCGCGACGGCGTCACCATTGGTACGCTCGAGAAGCATGAAATAACTGAAGAGAACCTGCTTTCAATGATGACGCCCGCGGACCGAAACGCAAGCGACGCGAAGGCGTACGAATCAAAGCAAGTAGGCGCCGCCGCGCCGGCCGTGGTAGCGGTAAGAGACCTCGTTACTCACAGCGCGGCAGCGCCCTTCGATTTCGATCTACCGAAAGGAGCGATCATCGGTGTTGCAGGACTCGACGGGCAGGGGCAGGACGCTTTCGTACGCGCCGTTGCGGGTATCATCCAGCCTTTTGGTGGTAATGTCCAAGTCTGGTCATCCAGCACCGAGAGAATGAAAAAGGTCGCATCGCTCGAAGACGCTACCAAAGCAGGAATCTCGTATATTTCCGGCGACCGCAAGCGTGAAGGTATCTTCCCTCAGCAGAGCATCTTCGAAAATCTTGCCATCGGCGTCTATCGCAAGAACCTCGGTCCTCTTGGTATAATCAATAAGGCCGGCCTCAAACCCATGTTCAAACGCGAGGTGGATCGGCTCCGGATTAAGATTGGAAGTCCGGCGAACAAGATCACCTCACTGTCGGGCGGAAATCAGCAAAAAGTTTTGATCGGCCGTGCCTTTGCAAACGAACCGTCCGTCATCGTCCTTAACGATCCCGCTCGCGGTGTCGACCTCGGAACGAAGCGCGATCTCTACCGCGAACTGCGCCTGTTCACGGAGAAGGGTGGCAGCGTGATTTATCTATCAAGCGAAATTGAAGAGTTCATCGGCTTTGCGGACCGCGTCGACGTCTTCTTTGCTGGAAGGCTTTTCCGGTCGCTAGCAGGCGAGGACATAGCGGAAGAGCCAATCTTGGCCGCAATGTTTGGAAAATCGCCAAACGCCTCCATCGAGTTCGATCTGGAAAGGACTGCATGATGTCTGGAATCGCATTCCGTCAAATCACCCAGGACCGTTCCCTCTTCGTGCCGGCCGGCCTATTCATTGTCCTTTTGGTCGCCGTTGCCCTACGCGGACACGGGCTATTCACGAACAACGGCCTCGCAGGTGCAATCCTTGTCGCCACGCCCTTGATTCTAACGGCGCTTGCCCTCACCCCCATTGTCATGGCGGGTCGTGGAGCAGTGGACCTTTCAGTTGGCCCCTTGATGGGGTTCATCAACGTTACCCTTATTACCTGGCTTGTGGGTAACGGAATTACCAACCCTATCGCAGTGATAGTATGGGCAGTCGGCCTGGGAGCGGCATTCCAGCTACTCCAGGCGCTGGTTATCATTTATGTGCGTGTCGCTCCGATAATCGTTACGCTGTCGGGTTTTCTTGTCCTCTCCGGGTTGAACCTGATGGTGATGTCCCGACCGGGTGGAGTCGCGCCCGACTGGATGCTTAGCTGGGGGGCGGGGACCGACATCATGTCACCTGTTTTGCTGTTGCTGGTTGCAGCGTATGCATTATGGCTCCTTCTCAGGGGGACTATGTTTTACCGCAACCTTCGCATGACGGGTGCGGATGAGCGCATGGCGTATACGAGCGGCGTTCGAGTGGACGCAGTCCGCATCATCGCCCACGTTGTTGGTGGAGCATTCGCTGGACTTGCCGCCCTCAGCTACACGGCGCTGATCTCCTCTGGTGATCCGACGCAGGGCAGCACCTACACCCTTCAGGCTGTTACGGCCCTGGTTCTCGGAGGTGCGAGCCTCTCCGGTGGTCGTGGTGGAGCACTTGGATCTACGCTTGGCGCGATCAACATGTTCCTCATCTCCTATCTCCTCTCCACCTTCAACTTCGGCACGGTTTCGGGGTTCGTTACCCAGATGGCATTCGGCTTAATCCTCGTCGGATCACTTCTCGTGAACGTCTTTGTCATCAGTCGCCGCGCGGTTGTGTAAGGAGCAAGATAATGGTCGCGACAGTTATGAATTCCGAAATCAAATCGGCTCAGAAGTCTAACCCGCTCAAGGCTCATCGGAGCATCGTCATTGGCTTTGTTCTTCTGGCCTCTCTCTTAGCACTCGGTGCATTGCTGGTCCCCGGCTTCGTATCATCCCAAAACGCGCGTTCAATCCTTCTTCTCGCAGCGTTTCTGGGGCTTGCCTCCATTGGCCAGACCCTGTGCGCTCTGGTCGGTGCGCTCGATCTTTCGATACCATATATTATTGGAGGCGCGAACATCCTCCTTCCCAGCCTTATGGTCGCAGGTATTCCCGCTCCCCTCGCGATGCTGGTTGTCATGCTCCTCGGTGCGCTTGTCGGGGCCGCCAATGGCGCCCTGAGCTTCCGTCTCCAAGGGCAAGCGCTGATCATGTCGCTCGGAGTTGGCTTCGCGGCCGTCGGTGCGGTCCAGATCTACACCTCACTCGGCTCGGCGTTTGGTGGTACAGTGTTTGCTCCGGTACCCGAATGGCTGAGGAACATTTCGGCGTTCAACGGAAAGTTTTTCGGCCTGTCGCTGCCTCCGGTCATCGTGATCTGGGCTATCGTCGCCATCGCGCTTGGATGGTTCATGTACAACACCTGGTTTGGCCGCAGCATTTACGCCGTCGGCGGAAGCCGGACGGCGGCCGCCCGCCTCGGAATCTCCGAATTCAAGGTCTGGACCGTCATCCATAGCGTCAGCGGTGCCATGTCTGCAATCACGGGCATGCTGCTACTAGGGTTTTCCGGTGGTGGCTTCGTCGGCGTGGGCGACCCTTATCTTTTCACCACCGTAGCAGCGGTGGTGATTGGAGGGACGTCGCTTCTTGGTGGGGCGGGCGGCTATGGCGCGACAGTGCTCGGTGTTCTTGTCCTGACTGTACTGACCTCGCTTCTAGTTGGCCTCGGACTGAACTTTCCGGCGCAGCAGGCTGTCGTCGGTCTGCTCATCGTTCCGATGGTCGCGATATACGCACGGTCACCACACATTCGAAATCAGATATGATCAATGCATAGAAAGGAAGATCCATGGCAATCTCCAGCACCCTGCTAGGCCGTTTAAAGGACCAGACTCTCGTTCGCGAGCAGATGCTGGTTGGAGGAAAGTGGTCGAGCGAAGGGGTAAACGGCACACGCATCAACGTGCTAAACCCCTCCACGATGGACGTCCTTGCCTCTTTGCCTAGCGCTGGCCTTGCTGAAGTGCGAGCCTCTATCGATGCTGCAAAGGCTGCACAGAAGAAGTGGGCTAAGGTTTCGGCGAAGGAACGCTCGCTGATCATGCGGAAGTTCTACGAAGAGGTGGTAGCTAACGCTGAAGACCTGGCCGTAATTCTGACATCGGAAATGGGCAAGCCACTGGCGGAAGCGCGTGGCGAGATTGCTTACGGCGCTTCCTACATCGAATGGTTCGGTGAGGAAGCCAAGCGTGTCTATGGTGACACCATTCCAGGTCACCAGGCCGACAAGCGACTGCTTGTCATCAAGCAGCCGGTTGGCGTTGTGGCCGCCATCGCTCCTTGGAACTTTCCGTCGGCGATGGTGTGCCGCAAGATCGCGCCGGCGCTCGCGTCCGGCTGCGCGATCGTATTCAAGCCTGCTGCCGAGACTCCGTTATCGGCGCTTGCATTGGCGATCCTCGCGGAGCGTGCCGGAATACCCGATGGCTTGTTCAGCGTCCTCCCGACGGATAATGCAAGAATGTTTGGCGAGGAGGTCTGCTCCAACCCGGTCGTCAAGAAACTGACCTTCACCGGTTCGACCGAAGTTGGCCGTATCTTGATGGCGCAAGGCGCCCAGAAGATCATGAAGCTGAGCCTGGAACTCGGCGGCAATGCGCCGTTTATCGTTTTCGACGATGCAGATCTCGACCAGGCGGTCGAGGGGGCTATGCTTTCTAAGTTTCGTAACGCGGGTCAAACCTGCGTGTGCGCGAACCGTATTTACGTACAGAGCGGGATCCATGACAGGTTCGTCGAGAAGCTGGCAATGCGCGTGAGTGCCTTGCAGGTTCTTGACGGGTTTGAGAGCGGGGCGACGATCGGCCCGTTGATCAACGATGAAGCGGTAGCAAAGCTCTATGGTCATATCGATGACGCTGTGACCAAGGGTGCGACTGTCGTGGTTGGTGGTGACCGCGATGCTCGCGGAGGCACGTTCGTCCAACCAACGCTTCTCTCGGGTGCCACAAAGGATATGAAGGTTGCGCGTGAGGAAACCTTCGCGCCTCTGGCTCCGGTGTTCAAGTTCGATACTGTCGAGGAAGTCATCGAACTCGCGAACGATACGGAATTCGGCTTGGCAGCCTACTTTTTCGCCAACGACCTCAGGAACGTTTGGAAGGTCACAGAGGCGCTGGAATACGGCATGGTTGGCGTGAACACGGGTCTGATTTCCACCGAATTAGCGCCATTCGGCGGCGTCAAGCAATCCGGCTTCGGCCGAGAGGGCTCAAAGTACGGAATGGATGACTTCTTATCCATGAAATACGTCTGCATGGGCGGGATCGGCGCATAGCGATCGCCCAAGGGTCGCTCGCCGACTGAACTTAAAGGGGGAGAGGTCTGTTGAATAGAGGCAGGACAGCAACATCCTCTCCGCCGGTTGCGAGGTCTCAAAAGGCTGGACTTTTCTAGAGGTTTCGCGGGAGCTGTCCTACGGATCTTCCCTTCCGACCCCTTCTGGGGCCGGCCTTGCAGACGAGATTTCTGCCTGTCTTTTCGATTGTCGATCCTTCCGCCAATGCCCTACAAGGTAAGTCTTTCCCAGATAGCTTGTAGCCTTCGAAGAGGTAACACGACATGAACGAGCTGTTGCACCGTGGCGTTGTCGTTTCAACGTATCGGAGTCCTGAGCAGGAGCATGATCACCACCCGATCGATGCACGCGTTCGTCCTGAAATCGATCAGGCCGACGATGCTGCACGTGCCAGCGTGGAGGGTCAAGCGAAAGCCATTCGCGTCAACCAGCGACGCGTCAAGGTGTAGTTGTCGGCGGCCGCACCCTCAGTGTCGGTTTGACGTAGCCGCCGATCTTCGCCGGCGCCAGGCCTTTATGGTAGATCCGGATGCGTCCGGGTCATCCAGACGTCAAACGCGTAATGCAGGAAGAGATTCGATAGGATCGGGCTGACCACGCCCCCTTGCGGGGTACCACGCATCCGCTCAATGACTTCTCCGTTCTTTTCCATAGGCGCGGTCAACCATCTTTCGATGTAGAGCAGAGCCCAGTTGCATTTAACGTCTTTTCTGACCGTCTTCAGCAAGAGATCATGCGGAAGATTGTCGAACAGCTTTGATGTCGGATTCCGGATCAATCATCTGCTTGACCACCATCTGCGCGATCCGATCACTGACCGCCGGTTCCAGATCTTGTAGAGATTTCTCGCAAGGTCTTTGTCAAACATCTCCAGGGTCTCACCGTCCACCCGGCTGCACCACGGTTGGCTTTGACCGCTTTGTAAGCTTCGTACACTTGCCGCTTCTCAATCCGAAACGGCTTGTCTGTCGTACCTATCGAAGTCATCCTGTTTCCAGTTGTTCCAAACAATACGACCACCTGATCCGATCCCTTTGCTCCGGCCCCATTACAGGGCCCTCAACGCTCATACGGATCGGTCCGCCCCAGTCTCCTGCATCGGTACTCTCGCCTTACGGTTTCTCCGCTTGGGCTTCTCCCTTGGCATCAGGAGCCTGGTTCCTGCAGTTCCGGGTGAAAGCCTGTGTCCAACTCACGCCCCCTCTACGCCGGTCGCCGCCCGCCCAATCATCAGGCACCCGGCGGACTTGTCCCAGGATGACGAAACAGTCCTGGTTTCGACGACGCTTATATTCATAACGGCGCGTCTTCGGAGGGTTCACTTTCGTTCGTCTTCGGACACGCACCTGCTCGGATCTCGTCCGAACTTTTCATCCGGCGCTCACCACCACGGCTCTTTACCGCAGCAGCTCGGACTGGTTTGAGACCCGCTCCTGAAAGCCGATCCCGGAGGGCCATCCTCCATCATTCACGCAGCTTCACGTTACGGGGTTAGCTCACACTGAACTCCTTCCGTGCCTCTGCAGCACACTTTCGTCGATGAAGATCAGTTTCTCCGGATCGAGGTCCAATTGACCATCGAACCAGGCGCGCCGGCGCTTCAGGACGTCCGGTCGGTCCTGCTCCAGTGCGTGTGCGGTCTTTTTTAAAGGTCCACCCACGGCTTCGAAGCCAAGCGCCAAGTGCGCTGCGGCTGATCTTCACCTGCCGCTCGACGGACAAGCGCTCAACCATCTCATCGAGCGTCACATCCCTACGCTCGTTGATCAACGCGACAACGAATTCCTCGTGTGCATCCACTGCCGAAGGTCGTCTCCAGCCCTGTGGCCGAGCAGTCAGCTCACCCTCTTTCGCTCTTGCAATCCAGCGGATCGCCGTCGAAATCCCAACTCCGAAACGAGCCGCAGCCTGTCGAGCCGACATGCCCGCCGCAGACGCTTTCAAAACCCGTATTCGAAGATCATCGCTCAGGGCCTGTCCCATCATCCACCTCTTCTCTGTGGAGTTGAATCAGCTTCGATGGACGCCGTCACATCACAATCGATTCATCGATCGCAGGACTTGCTCTAGGTCGCTCGTGGCGGGGCGAAACTCGGTTGCTGAAAACGATGATGCTCTTCGAACGGCGCCAAATAAAATTTTGCCGGCTGCATCCTCCTTGTAAGCGCGGACGATCCATTGGACGCCTGACTATCCTTAAAACGTCGTCTTTTTGCATTCGAGACGGGCAGGAAAGGCTTCATTAACCAACGCAACCAATAGGTATTCTCAGCTATGTCACAGACCCACAAGATTGATCTGCCGTTCGAATGAATGAAACGGCAATTGGAAGATTTGAGTAGACAAGTCGATCGTCCACCTCACCTAAAAGGTTTGCCTTTATGCCCAAGTCCATTAGACTCGCTTTATCTTTGATATTTGTTCTGCTCTCTCTTCTCGCGGCGGGCCAGGGCATCGTGAGTATCGTCAAGCTGCTGTCCATTAGGAGCAATATATCCGAAGTTGCCAGCAACTGGCTGCCATCGATCGATGTGATAAATCGGATCAATACGATCACCGGGGACTACCGCATCCTGCAGTTCAGGCTGGTGACAAACTCATCAGATTCGACGAGCCTTGCGCATAATATCACCACCTTCCGCCAGAAGATGGAGGATCTCGCGAATGCCCGTGGTGAATATGAGCCGATGGTGACATCCGGCGAGGAGCGTCAGGCCTATGACGCGTTCTCCGCTTTGTGGACGCAATATCAGGAGGATGGCGAGCGGATTGTTAAACTAATGCAGGCAGGCAAGAAGGATGAAGCATTTGCTCTTCTAACGAGTGACGCCACGACGAAACTGTATAATGATAGCGGAGCGCTCCTTGACCAGGATGTCGCAGTTAACAAGCGTGGTGGAGTCGCGGCCGTCGGAAACACGATGGGCGCCGTTTCATCGACGGTTTTGGTCACCATTCTTGCCATGGCGCTGGCAACTACGACGGGCATTATAGCCCTGCTTTACTGCATCCGGAAGATTACCGATCCGATCTCGCGGTTGACTACCACGATGGGCGTACTGGCAGATGGTAATCTCGACACTGAGGTTCCTTTCGCAATGCGCGCCGACGAAATCGGCAAGATGTCGAGAGCCGTTGAGGTATTCAAGCAAAACAGCATCAAGGCCCGCGATCTGAACGCGCAGGAGGCCGCGTTGCAGGCCAAGAGCGCCGACTTGCAGTCGAGCATTGCCGAGGTGGTGTCAGCCGCCGTAGCCGGTGACTTCACCCATCGCATCACCAAGAAATACGGCGATGCGGCTCTCGACCGTTTTGCAGGAAGCGTCAACGAGCTGGTCACCTCTGTTGACCGGGGCATCGCCGAAACTCGCCGAGTTATCTCAGCGCTTGCCGATGGGGATCTGACGGAAAACATGTGCGGCGAGTTTCAGGGAGCCTTTGGTGAACTGAAGAGTAATGTCAACGCCACCATGGCAGCCCTTCGATCCGTATTAGGCGAGGTTCGCTCCGCCGTCGACACGATCAACGGCGGAGCCGGCGAGATGCGCATCGCCTCAGGCGACCTTTCAAAGCGCACGGAACAGCAAGCCGCGGCCCTGGAGGAGACCTCTTCGGCGCTTGAGGAAATCACGGTGGCGGTAAAAAGCTCGACAGAAAGAGCCACGGAAGCCAGCCATATGGTCGATGAGGCACGCAGAAGCACCGAGCAGTCGAGCGCGGTTGTCAAAGACGCGGTCGCCGCCATGGGCCGCATCGAGCAGGCCTCGGATGAAATCGGCCAGATCATTAACGTCATTGACGAGATCGCCTTCCAGACCAATCTTTTGGCCCTTAACGCCGGCGTCGAGGCGGCGCGTGCGGGTGACGCTGGAAAGGGTTTCGCCGTTGTGGCTCAGGAGGTGCGTGAACTGGCACAGCGCTCCGCCACTGCCGCCAAGGATATCAAGGCGCTGATCAACCGGTCCGGCGACGAGGTCAAAACTGGGGTCAGGCTGGTAACGGCCACAGGCGATGCCCTTGGTCTAATCCGAGGCCACGTGATCAAGGTGAACGAGCACGTTCATACGATCTCGACGGCGGCACGAGAGCAATCGACCGGGCTGGCGGAAGTCAGCACTGCGGTCAACCAGATGGATCAGACGACCCAGCAGAATGCGGCGATGGTGGAAGAATCGACGGCGGCCACCAACCGGTTGGCGGATGAGGCTTCCAATCTGGCGCGGCTTATTGCGCGCTTCAGGCTCGACGGTTCGACTGTTGTACGGCGTGTTGCCCACCAGAACGGTAAGCCGGCCGCCTCGCCAGCGCGTGCCCTCTCCCAGAAGCTTGCCGGCGCCTTCGGCGGACGTACTACAGCCGCTGTCGCGACTAAGGAATGGGAAGAGTTTTAATGAATCATGTCATAATTCACCGCAGGATATTATCGGTTTCCATCTGGCAGCCAGCAGTTCTGCATGAAGACGACGTTGATCCCGGAAATCCGGGGGTTAGCAGAGGCGACGCCGCTGCCCCTAACGCATGTTCTCGGTTCAGGGATCTGCCGGTTCTGTCATTCCGGTGATAGAGCTTGCTGCCGAGATAACCAATCCCATCGGTCTAGCCACAGCGCCATTGTCGTCGTTGAGGTAGCAGATGGTATCATCGGCCCGGTCGTCGATCAGGTCTCTGGCATTCTATCGATCAACGGCGATCGGATCCAACCGGTTCGGACTTAGGCGCGACTTCGACCCAACCTTCAGCTACGGAATCACTCCGCTTGAACAAGGGATGGAATGCTTCCTTAGTTTTGAGCAAAGGTTTGGCACCAATCAGGACGCATCGCAGCTGCCTAGCAGACTTTTGCTTTTTCACCTTCCGCGACTGTCTTCCTTCAAGACGCGGAGTATTAACGAAATTCAACGAGAGTTCGAAGATGTCCAAAGTTATCGCAATCAATTTCGGGCAACAGGCTAAGACAGATACCCACTTAGAAAGCCACGAAGATGCACAGTCGCAGCGCCTGGAGCAAGAGCGGCTGCAAATGATCCAAATCACCAATCACCTTGAAGCACTGTACGCTCGGCTGCTGACCGTCTGTGGCGACAGACCGAAAAATTAAGGGCGCAGCGATGGTATAGCCCGGTGGAGCGCTGCGAACCACAGCGCCATCGCGAAGGGCTATTTCCGGGTCAGCTTTCGGGCGGAGAGGCCTGCGAAGCACACATAGATCGCCTATGCGGCAGAACATCGCTCATATGCACTGTTTTAGATGGCAGTTCGCCGTAACGTCTCTTGTACTCTGCAGCAAAACGGCCGAGGTGTGTGAAGCCCCACTTAAGCGCTATTTCCGAAACGCTGATTTTAGCGCCGTTTTGCAGCAGTTCCTGTCGAGCTGCGCACATACGCAAGTCTCGGAGGTGCATTGTGGGGCTGGTATTACGAAATTGTCGGAAGCCGTGCTGCAAAGTCCGCACGCTGACCTTGGCCGCAGCGGCGATATCGTTAAGGGAAATGGGTTGAGCCATATGCTCTTCCATAAACTCCATTGCCCGTTTCACGTGGCGAGGCGTGGGAGACGGAGACGGACGACGAAGTTCATCGGTATAGCGATGCATACAGCTTTCGATCAAAAGGTACTCTATCGCGTCGAGGAGCGAGCTATAGGCCGACGGGCATTGTCGCAGAGCCCCCCCGGCACTGAGGCCGCGATGGGCAGACAGGGCTAGTTCTCGCATGAGCGTTCCCGCGCTCGATGCAAGATCAAGGGTCGGCTGAATTTGCAGATTTCCGCTGATCGTCCGATCGAGCATGCGAGAAAGCTTGTCACGCAAGGATTGCGTATCGATCGTCAATGACAGTTGAGATCTTATGCCATCTTGTCGGGCATTCAGCGGAGCATTTGCAACATGCGGCGACTCTACCTGTTGCCCAGACCAATGAAAGACTGCATTCCCGGACGCCGGCAGGAAGACCGTTACGACGTCAACTGGGGAATCTATCATGACCGAGAACGCCCCTTCATGATGGGCATCCGCAACGCCAAAACCATCAAGGGAAATTCGACTGCAGCGAGAGTTAAGCGATCTACTGTCGTGTTGAGCAAGGTCAGAGGACGCCAGGGGCGATGATATCAAAGGCAAAAGACGTTCGGGATCGGAGCCCTCGATAAAGTTGTCTTTCACTAAGGTCCCTTCATCGGGCTTGCTGAACAAACTTTCGGTCATCCAATATAAACCTATCTATGAACACCAACTCGCACATGCCGGGACTAGTTTTCCAAACCTTCAAAGCTCGAGACCGGATGGCGTGCGAGCGATTTTGATCGCGTACATGACCGATTCGGACCTTTGTGGAGGCCGGTTGAATCTCTCATTCCCTAGGCTTTCGTCATGGCGGATCATCACCAGCACCGACATCCACGTTCTCCCGCTCGAGATGGCCTCCTAGTTTTTCAGCGCTGCAGTTGGGAAGCCTCTAATGATGCGATGACTGGCTTCCACAAGCCTCGAACAGATTGACAGATTGTCTGATATACGTTAATGCTATTCCTGATCAAAGGCAAGGCAGCATCAGGGAAATCTGCCACGGTTCTAGTGGAGTTCCCGCACGGCAAATCAATCTAAAGATGCCTCCCAAGGCGAGGGGTGACGGGCTGCTTTCGATCGCAGCCCGTCACGGGAAGGGTGGGAGTGCTATGAGTGGGAGAGAACCTACGCCAACCGACCTTGGAGGCCGTTGAGTCGACACGGAGAAAAATGATTGTGCTGTAGGATGGCCCCACGATTTCGCCACACGCTGGTCCTCTTAACCTGCGCATCAGCATACTTCGGTTATGACGTATAAGAGAGGCACGCTCCAGGCTCAACACTCGGAGACGCAAAGACGTCGACGAGTTCTTTTGGCCTACTAAGCGAGGCGGTCGCGGCAAATATCAATGCGTAAGCCGCGCCTCGTCGCATTGAGTTGACTTTGCGCTCTTCTTAGCGGGTACGGACTCCGGGCGTCTGATTGGGCAAAAGAAGAGCTTAAGGACGAAACCTGATGATGGTCAAACAGCTTGTGCTGCCATAGGCGTGCTGTTGTCTGTGCCGCGCGAACGCGAAAAGCGCGATCAAATCGGAACGTGGCGGCGAGAGAAGACTAACAGGAAAGACCACATCAAACTCAACCGGGTGTCGGAATACCGATGCTTACGGCATTGCGTGCATGAGGCCTCAAAATGACGCCGGTCTCGACATGTGTCCGCCGAAAATCGCAAAAAAGGAATTGACAGATTGTCGGACAAAAATTTTACTATATCGCCCGCGCATTGCTTGTTCGCGGGAGACGCAGCGACGGACCGGGAGTTATAAGTGCTAAACTTGGCCAAAAATGCACAAATTGTCGACCTTCTTAATCTGCCGGAAGCGGCGACCGGCGCGTGATACAAGCGTCTCTGACTCACAAGGCGTGTCATACTCCATCGACCGAGGTACTGGTTGAACGTGACAGTGACGCCAACATTTCTCCTGGGGAAAAAGTCTGTGTCTTGATAGGCGCGTCAAATCCTGTTGGTCTTTGTTTGGCGCGCTCATTTATAGAAAAAGGCTATCGGGTCGCCGTAGGCGACGCCAATCCCGCCGACTTCGCCTCCCTGGCTGAAGGCCAGGGAAACAATTTTTTACCGGTCAAAGTCAACCCGAACAGAGACGTTTACGTCAACTCAATGGCTGACCAGGTGTATTTGCGCTGGAGACGGGTCGACGTTCTGGTGAACATAGTTTTCCGCAGAAATGAAACAACCCAAACTGTAACGGGATCGCTATCCAGCGCGAATCTGGGGCTTGATGCCGTATCCAATCTAATCAGAGTTACAGGTGCCTTTAGCTCTCGACTTCAGGGCGCGGAGCTTGCCGTAGTGGACGTCGCATGGTTCGAAGAGACGACCTCGCTGGAAGCAGAAGCCGTCCTTCAAGCGGCGTTGCGCACTACTACCTCCGCAATTGCTAGGCAATATTTCGGTTCCGGGCTGAGGATAAATGCTGTACACGCCAGCGATGTGAACTCTACGTCTTCAAGCGAAAATGACGTGCTTCGAACAGTGATCCACGCCGTGCAATTCCTGGCGAATTCGGAACTGTCCGGAAAGCTGACAGGGAACGTGCTGGAGATCGATCCTCGGTGCAGATAGATCCACTCCCACGTTCTGATCCGGCAAATCTGCAGGTATTAACCTTCCGTTAAGTTTCTCGAAAGACGCAATGGGTAAGAGGTCAAATCCTAACAACACGTAAAAAAGTTTCGATTGTTTTAGTGAAACTCTTATCCATGTTCGTTCAGGCTCAAACATTACTATTCCAAAAGCGAGGCCCCAGCACCGTTTGAGCCCTTTGGAGGTAAGTATGTTCGTCGATCGCCTGTTATCCACCTTTACCATAAGAGCAAAGGTGTTATTGGTACTTGTACCCTTGATCCTGATATTGGCGGCAGTTGGTGGGGTCGGCTTAAAAGCAACTGGCTTGCTTCAGTCTCGTCTTCGGCTTTCAAATGAGGTTCTTCAGACCTTGAGCGGGTTTCGAAGTGTCGCGGAAAGCATGAACCGCTTTTTGGCGCAAAGCTCAACGGAGTACCGAGATGAGGCGCTGACAAGTTTAAACGGGCAGAGCGCAACCATGCAGTCGCTCCAGGAAGCGGCGGCAGGTAGCGGGAGCGAAACTGGTGCGCTCGAAAACAGTGTATCGGCAATGTCCGTTATCTCGGGCAGCATCGGCCGCATGTGGTCTTTGCATAATGACGAGGAATCCGTTCGCAGCGACATTGTTTCCAACTTGTCGAAGATCAAGGAGGTCGGAGGCGCCCTTAAATTGGCTGCGGTTGATGTGCGCTCACAAGTACGCAATCAGGAGAACTCCGGGAAAACCATGCTCCGGGAGGCTACCCGCTCACTCGATACGGCATCAGTTATGCAACACATGGCGGAAGACTTGGTGAGCTTGCCGGACGGAGCGAAGCAGCCTCCGACTGTCGCCCAGCAAGGGCTTGTGATCAAAAAGTCGCTAAAAACAGTTAAGCGGGTAGTCTCGACTGCTGACGAGCAGGCCGTTACTAAAATTGAGAGGACTATCGCCAAGCTAATCGCCAACCCCGAATTTGTCGACCCTTCCACACGGCTTGCCGGCTCTGACCTACAGAGCTTTGCGACGAACCTGCGAGTGGATGCGATCCAGCACATGATTGAAGGAACAAATGCGATCCGGGCGTTGGATAAAGCGTTGACGGATTCCGAAATGCTTGTTGCGACGGCGACAACGATCGGCCAGGACGCCGATTCGATCGAAATCGAAATCAATAACCTGTTCCGTACAGCCAACGCAGAGAATCAGCAGCGCCTCGTTGAGCAACTTACAAAATTGGCGCGTGACACCGTGGCAGTTGGAGGCGTTGCCAGCTCGATATCTGGCTTCGATAAAATGCAGGAAGATCTATTCGCCCAGGTGGATTCTATCCAAGAGAACACAGAGAAGCTGGTCAAGATAGCGGAAGCCCGCCAAGCGCAATATTCTGAGGCGGACAAAACCGGTCAGGAGATCTGGAAAAACCTCGTAACTTTTGCAGCAACTCAGGAAAACGATGCTCGCAATGAAAGCAATCTTGCCCGCTTGCTGTCAACTATCGCCACAGTGTCCGGCGTCTTGGTAGCCTTGGCGGCTGGCGCCGGCCTGATGGCGACACTTCGCGCCCCGATCGAACGGATCGCGAAGCGCATGCAAGAGCTGGCAAAGGGCGATCTTCGATCGCAGATTGTCGGACGTGACCGGAGAGACGAAATAGGTGAAATGGCTCGCGCACTCGAGGTTTTCCGTGAAAATGCTGTCTCGAAGATGGACATCGAGACACGAACGGAAGCCGATAGGAAAACCGTTGAACAGGAGCGGATGGATCGTGAACGCGAACGCGCTCAGATGGAGGAGGAGGTCGCAACTGCCGTCACCATTCTAGGAGAGGCGTTATCTCGATTGGCGCGTGGCGACATCTCTCAAGAAATTGACCGCCAATTCCATCCCAATCTTGAGCCGCTGAGGCGCGATTTCAATCACTCGCTTTCGATCCTGAGAGAGACAGTGTCTCATATCGACGAGAATACCAATCAAATTCAATGGGGAACCAGCGAGCTTTTCAAAGCCTCAGATGATCTGTCGCGGCGAACTGAATTGCAAGCCGCCTCACTGGAGGAGGCTGCGGCCGCCGTCGAACAGGTGACGGTCACGGTCAGAAAATCATCCGAGAATGCCTATGAAACCCAGGCTTTCGTGTCCGTTGTTAAAGAACACGCCGAGGGTGCGGCAACCATTGTGACCGATGCGATCAACGCAATGGGCAGAATAGAAGACGCGTCCCACAAGATCGGCCAAATCATTGGTTTGATCGATACGATTGCGTTCCAGACAAATCTTTTGGCACTAAATGCTGGTGTCGAGGCGGCTCGTGCTGGAGATGCCGGAAAGGGTTTTGCAGTCGTAGCCCAGGAAGTGCGCGAACTTGCCCAGAAATCATCAGCTGCAGCCCGCGAGATTCGCCACCTGATTTCGGAATCCTCTTCGGAGGTGGCGATCGGCTCAGATTACGTGGGGAAAGCAGGTGAGGCGTTACACAACATAACGGCGTCGATCTTGAAGATTTCCGATCGGATTGATCAAATCGTCAATTCGAGCCGCGAGCAAGCGGCGTCCCTCGCCGAGATCAACAATAACGTCAATGTACTTGACCAGGGAACACAACAAAACGCTGCCATGGCCGAGCAGACAAATGCCGCGGCAAAGACTCTCTCGGATCAGACTAACGAACTCAGCGAGCGGCTCGCTTCATTCAAATTGACCGAAGATAAGTCGACGCGTCGGGTTAGGTTAGTGGCGTAAGCTACGCATCGAACGGGACTGCCACGCGTCGGATGGCCACTGTGATAGCGGCGTTCTACTGAAGGGAAATCCGCTTACGGAAGCGAAATCCGGCCTTAGGCTCTTGGTCTCCCTTTCGCCGCCCGTCTGACTGTAAAAAACCCACCTAGAGCCGATCAACCTTCAAGAGATCAACTGCTTTGCAATGCTCAGAGACACGAGAGGTATCAAATCCGTGCGCATACGTGAAATTACAAGAGCCATTATTCTAATCACCGGCTTGGTGATCCCTTCTGTAGCGGCCGCCGGTGGCCTTACGGAATTGCCGCGGGAGGAACGAAAAACCTACGAGTTGCTCGATCCAAAGTTGCCTACAGGTGAATCTGTCTTCCGCACGTTTAAGGCACAGCGAGCACCGCCGTGGAAAATTGGGTACGCATCGACATATGCTGACAATTCTTGGCGTGCGAGTATTCTTGATGAGTTCACAAACAAGATTGTTCCAGCTTTCAAGAAAGCGGGGCTGGTCTCCGAGTTCATCGTCACCCAGTCAAATCTTGAAGACGCTGTCCAGATCAGGCAGATGCGGCAGATGGTAGACGACGGCGTTGATGCAATTATTATCTGCTGTTCGAACCTCACGGCGCTTAATCCTACGATAGAGTATGCGTATTCAAAAGGAGTGCCTGTGTTCTCGTACTCTGGTTACGTAACATCGCCGTTCGCCGTCAACGCAACTGAGAACAACATGCAAGGCGGGTTTGAGGCGGCGAAGTGGCTCGCTGAAGAAATCGAAGGAAGTGGCAATGTGCTTCTCGTTTCGGGGATCTCCGGCTTTGCCTCCTCGGACAGCTTTGACGTCGGCGCAAAGAAGGCTCTGGAGTATTATCCCGAGATAAAGATCGTAGGTCATGTCGACGGGAAGTGGACAGACAAGGTCGCGCAGGCCGAGGTGCAAAAATTCCTTGCAGCGAATCCCGGTCGAATTGATGGTATTATCGTTCAGTCGGGAGCTGAGAATGGTGTTATCAACGCGGTGCGCCAGTCCGGGCGCGACATGATCCCAATCGTTCTAGGGGGCGAAGCTTCGGCAGCCTGTTACTGGCGACGGAACCCCGACTTCGTAAGCAAGAGTTTTCATTTCTGGCCGCCGCGCTCTGAGGCGGGTTTCGTATGGGACGTAATGATGCGAACTCTTGAGGGACAGGGCCCCAAAATTCAGACAATCCTGCGGCCAGCAATTCCCAGTACCATAGAGGATGTAATGGCGGATTTGCCAGCTGATTGCGATCCTAACTCTGAGGATTGGATCGAGCCGAAGAATACAGCTTGGTGGTCTGCCAGCGCTGCTGCTAAATATTTCGATAACCCAGCGGATCCGCTCTCCTGGAAGCCGGCCGATTGAAGATCGCATGCGGGGTCTGTGTGGAATGCGGTGCCTTCATGATCGGCTCTCGTGCAAGGTAGGCTGCGCTAAGGAATGACAGTTCAAATTGGGAAATGCCCGGGTCGCCTCAGGAGACATGAGACAAGCGATCCGGTTCCAACGAACATATTTGCTCCGCGGTAGCATTCTTCCTCCGGCCCTCCTCTCGCCAAACGGGACAACATACTCATTGCGCCTTTCAATCTACGTGCTGCCGCGAAGGTTGTTGCTTCGAATGTGAAAGCAAAGTTCATTTCCGACCGCACTATCCGGCTCAGGCCGACGCGCGGTTCGACGCCTTACTGACATATCTGCATCAATTTGTTGCTCGAATGATTTGGGTGGCGTTCCCGGAATTCCTGATCGGATGGATGATGCATCTGTCTTGGCCCTCGGTAAGGAGCTTCACGATGAATTCGACTTTACAACCGCTTTGGCAACGCTCCTTTTTTCAGAAAAGGCGCAATCGCCGGAGAGACGAAGCGCTGCATCATGATACCTCAGCCGACCGAGGAGCGCTGCTTGAAGCATTGATCGGCGTGTTGCCCCTCCCAATTTTCTTCAAAGATCTGCACGGTCGCTATGTCGGTTGCAACAAGGTTTTCGAAGATCTCCTCGGTCGCTCGCGCGACGAGATCATCGGGAATACAGATTTTGATCTCAGTTCAACGCAACTGGCGGAAATTTATTCTATTGAAGAGAAAGGCCTTCTTGAAAGGGGTGGAGCCCAAGTCTCCGAGCGTAAGATCGCTCTCGCAAACGGCGCCATCCTGGATGTTGTCTGCAACAAGGCAGTTTTCAGAGGTCACGACGACGAGCCCGCGGGTCTGATTGGCGTTATCATCGACATAACCGAACACAAGTTGGCGGAGCAGGAACTCAAAAACGCTCTCGAACTAGCCCAAGGGATCGTCACCGCTATTCCAGACGTTCTGTTTGAGGTCGACGAGGATGGGCGATATCTTCAGGTCTGGACCAGAAATCCCGAACTACTAGCCCAGCAGCGGGAAATGCTACTGGGTAGGACGGTCGACCAAGTTCTTGCGCCTGATCAAGCGGCTATTGCAATGGAGGCGCTTCGAACTGCAAGCAGTGAAGGAGTTGCCTACGGTCGATGCATTAGCGTATCCTTGCCAAACGGCGAGACCCGATGGTTCGAGTTGTCGGTGGCTAGACGACCAAGCGCCGATCCTGACGCCGCCACCACGCTCCTGGCATTTTCGCGTGATGTCACGGAACGAAGGCAGGCGGAAGACGCCATCAACTCCGTGCGGACGCAATTGCTAAGTGTGCTGCAAACCATTCCTGACATGGTTTGGGTAAAGAATGTCGATGGCGTACACCTGTTGTGCAATCATGCATTTGAGCGGCTGACCGGGAAATCGGAGGCGGAGGTCGTTGGAAAAACGGACCTTGAATTGTTCGGGGCTGAGAGAGCTCACATTTCCGGAAAATCTGATGAGGCCACGATCGAAGCCGGTGGCATACTTATCGACGAGAATTGGGTGGTTTCCCCGGAGAACGGTCAGTCCATTCTTCTCGAAACACGTAAACTTGCGGTCCTCGGCGCCGGGGGAGAGGTTACAGGAGTCCTCGGGGTCTCTCGCGATGTCACGGAACTGAACGCCTCGCGGGAAAAAATCAGGCAAATGGCCTTTTACGATCCGGTGACTTCTTTGCCGAACCGCTTGCTGTTTAACGAGCGATTGCAAAAGGTCGTCAGTGACGCGTCGTCTCAACGTCGGCGGACAGGGGTAATGCTGATTGACATCGACCATTTCAAAGTCGTGAACGATACGATGGGTCACCCTGTGGGTGATCAACTACTCTGCCAGGTCGCTACCCGGCTTAAGAAATCTGTCCGCGATCTCGACACGGTTGCGCGTCTCGGCGGCGACGAGTTCGCGATTCTGTTGCCGGAAATCCAGACAACCGACGATCTCGATTGGGTTGCGTGCTCGATCCTCGAGAGATTCAAGGAATCTTTCCTATTGGATGGCAAGGAAGTCTACGTGTCATGCAGTGTAGGCATCGCGATCTCGCCCGACGACAGCACAGATGTCAACGATCTGGTGAAATACGCCGACTCTGCGATGTATCTTGCCAAACGCTCGGGGAGAAACAGTTTTCGCTTTTATTCGAAGGATTTGACTGTGGGCGTGGAGGAGCGCATGCAGTTGGAATCTGAATTGCGCCGCGCTATCGAGCGCGAAGAATTGGAGCTGCACTACCAGCCCAAGGTGCTTCTGGACAGCGGCGTAATGATAGGATCGGAAGCGTTGTTGAGATGGCCTCATCCCGAGATGGGCATGATTCCGCCGGTTCGATTCATTCCGGTCGCTGAGGATACCGGGCTGATCGTTGAACTCGGGCGATGGGTGCTGCGTGAAGCGTGCAAGACGGCGAAGGAGCTGAACGCCGATTGCCACCACCTGCACAAGATTGCAGTCAACCTTTCGGGTAAGCAATTCCAATGCTCACGGTTGGTAAACGAGATCGCTGCAATCCTCGGTGAAACCGGTTGCCGCGCGGAATGGATCGAAATCGAAATCACGGAGAGTCTGCTTCTCGATCGGAAGGGCGAGACCCTGCAGACGCTTCTTAAGCTGCGTCAAATGGGATTTTCGATTGCTATCGATGATTTTGGCACCGGTTACTCGGCGCTCAACTATCTAGCCCGCTTCCCGATCGACACGCTGAAGATCGATCGGTCATTCATAAATAGCTCGGACAAAAGGAACGAAGAATTGGTCAAAGCGATTCTGTCCATTGCACAATGTCTTGGGCAGGACGTGGTGGCGGAAGGTGTTGAGACCGCCGAGCAGGCAGCATTTCTCGCAGCGAACGGATGCGGTTCGGCGCAAGGCTTCTTTTACAGCAAGGCCCTGCCGAAGATGGAATTGATCGCTCTTTGGGTGCGCGCGTCCGCCACCGGCTTCGTTTCAGATCGTTACGCCGCTTCGCGATGATGAGCGCGAATAAGGGAAAATGTCACCTGTCTGATGGACGGTGATGCGGTGCGCGCTGTGAGACAACTCAACTTGAGCCTCGTCAATCTCTGAATGTCTGCGGTTTTTCGCGGAACAGGGGGCAACGCTGGGTCAACGACCATGCGTTGTGCGGCCCCGCGAGCCGCATTCTCGAATGCTCTGCTCCTACTGCGCGGCATTCGGTAGGCCGGGGAAAACGCGGTACACCGGCTCCTAAAGCAAGGCAGTCGCTCTCGATATGGCTTTCTTCAAAAATATTTGACAGATTATCATACAATCTGCCAAAAATGTCGCCAAGCACCTGATGGGAGGAAAATCAGTGTCTCTTAGTATGCATCACCTGGCCAAGCTTCCGTATTTTTATCCGTTCGAATTTGGCGATGGAAAAATCACGGTACTGTCCGACGGGCCGTTAGAGCTAGGAGATCCTCGCCTGAACTTCTTGGGGGTAGAGCCACGCACGGTCAGCCTGATGCTAGAGGACAATTTCCTGCCAACGAACAAAGTTGTACTCGAGCAAAACGTGCCGCTTGTTGAGATAAATGGAAGAACAATTCTATTTGATACCGGGATGGGGTCTTCCAAAGCTTTCGGGCCCACCACAGGTCGACTCCTAGCCAGCCTGAGAGAGGCAGGTCGAGATCCGACGGAGATCGATGCGGTGGTTCTGTCGCACGCCCATATCGATCATATCGGCGGTCTGTGCGATGCCAATGGAAGGTTAAATTTCCCGAACGCCGACATCTTCATCAGTGAGCGAGACTTCACGGACTGGACGGACGGGTCGTCGATCGATTCTTCATTTCAATTTCAAATCGATAACGCTCGGCGAAACCTGCTTCCCCACAAGGATCGGACCTTCTTTTTCAAAGACGGCGAGGAGTTCTTGCCGGGCGTTCACGCGATTTCGGCCCCCGGCCACACGCTCGGTCATCATTGTTTTATGCTGCAGTCGGGAAACGATCGCCTCTGTTTTCTCGGCGACCTTACGCACCATCATATCCTGTTGATGGAGAGGCCGATGATGGAATTCCGATACGACACGGACCCGAAGCTGTCAGCTAGATCCCGCACGCGCGTGCTTGATATGCTGGCGACAGATCGCATTGCGGTAATGTCCTATCACTTCGCATGGCCAGGTGCCGGGCATGTGGTGCGAAACGGAGACGGATTCCGCTATATCCCCTCTCCAATGCAGTTGCTTGCACATCGATAAGGAATTTCAAAGATGCAGATGCGTTCGGTAATCCTCAGGGAGTCGGGTCTGCCGAAGCCCTATTCAAATTCGAAACCTCTTAAGATTGAGCTTGTGGAACTGACGCCGCCTGGCCCCATGGAGGTGTTGGTCAAGATCAAGGCTGCCGGTGTCTGCCACTCTGACCTGTCCGCAATCAATGGGGACAGACCGCGTCCGCTTCCAGTCGCTCTAGGCCATGAGGCATCTGGCGTCGTCGCAGCAATCGGACCGAGTGTCGAGAAGGTTGAGGTTGGTGACCATGTAGTCATGTCATTTCTGCCGGTTTGTGGCCATTGCTCATATTGCGCTGAAGGCCGCGCCAGCCTCTGCGAACCGGGCTACCAGGCCAATGCTGCAGGAACGCTTCTATCCGGCGGCAAGCACATCCGTTTGAGAGGATACGAAATTAACCACCATAGCGGCGTTTCTGCGTTTTCCGAATATGCTGTCGTGTCGGCGAGCTCGGTAGTCAAAGTGACCAAAGATATCGATTTGGCGACAGCTGCTCTCTTCGGCTGTGCCGTTATGACCGGCGTTGGAGCTGTGATGAACACGTGTGGGGTCCGCCCAGGCCGTAGTGTGGCGGTAATCGGGCTCGGCGGCGTAGGCCTTTCGGCGATACTTGGCGCTGTTGCGAGCGGTGCAAGCGATATCGTGGCGATCGACCTAATCCAAGCGAAGCTGGATCTTGCCAAGGAGCTGGGAGCGACGAAGACTTTTTTGGCCACCTCGCCGAATATTGTTGCCCAAGTAAAAGGCGCGACAAGCGGCGGGGTAGACTACGCGATAGAGATGGCTGGATCCAAAAAGGCATTCGAGCTTGCATATGAGATTACCCGGCGCGGAGGGATGACCGCTACGGCCGGACTGGCCAGCGCAAATTCCCGTTTCGAGGTTTCGCCCTTGCCGTTGGTCGGAGAGGAGAGAACGATCAAGGGCAGCTATATGGGTTCCTGCGTGCCATCGCGCGACATACCCCGCTATATCGACCTTTACCTCAAAGGTAAGCTGCCAGTGGACAAATTGCTGTCGAGCACTGGCCCCCTTGATGAGATCAATGAGGTTTTCGACCGTCTTGACAGGGCCGAGATCAATCGACACCTAGTCTTGATGGACTGATGGCGGGGAGAATTCTCTTGAACGAGTGGACAGTGCTCGCCATCCATTACGGCACCGCGCAAAGACCAGTAAGTGACCTGATACTAGAGACGAATGACATTCATGATCGTCCATCACAAATCGACTACTTCGTGTGGCTGATCCGTCTCGAGGACCGATTAATTCTTGTTGACACTGGTTTCGAAGCCGGAGAGGGCGCGGCCAGAGGGCGGACCCTCTTGATCCATCCGGTGGCAGCACTGAGCAGCCTTGGCATCAAATCCAGCGAAATTACTGATGTCGTTGTGACACACCTGCACTACGATCACGCCGGAAACCTCCCGGCCTTTCCTAACGCCACTTTTCACATTCAGGATCGGGAGATGGCGTATGGAACGGGGCGGTGTATGTGCCATGAGCGAATGCGTCGGCCTTTTGCTACAGAAGGTGTCGTCGACGCGGTCCGGCTCGTTTTTCAGTCACGGGTACGGTTCCATGATGGGGATGGGGAAATTGTTCCTGGATGCAGGGTGCATCTGGTTGGCGGTCACTCGAAAGGTTTGCAAGTTGTTACGGTGGCAACAGGCGGCGCTTTGCTGGTTATCGCTTCCGACGCGCTTCATTTCCAGCACTATCTTGAAAATGACGGCGCGTTTCCCCTGTTTGCAGATTACCTAGAGGTCATCGAGGGTTACAACAAGCTCCGCGTCCTTGCCGGAGCAAACGGACTCATCATTCCGGGTCATGACCCTGAGGTGCTACAGAAATTTTCTCCCCTTGCGCCAGACCTCCAGTTCGCTAGAGTTCTCCTGTGACCCACAATAAACCGATTGAAATTTTTTGCTGTTTGCAGACAATCGGGTTGTCCTACGAAACGCTCCGGCAGTATATTGATTCTGTGCGTCACTAGAAATTTCATCGAAGGTTTGTTGTGAATGGGAACGATCGACCTCCAGATTAGACGTCAAAACGCCTCTCTTCGAATCCTTGTTGAGGATAAGCTCCGGCAGGCTATTTCAAGTGGCCGTTTCAAGCCCGGGCAGCGGCTGGTGGAGCGCGAGTTGTGCGAACTTATCGGGGTTGGCCGAACTTCAGTTCGCGAGGCGCTACGCCAGTTAGAAGCTGAAGGGCTTATTACTAGCTATCCGCATCGGGGGCCGGTTGTCAGCACTATCAGCTACGAGGAGGCTAGGCAGCTTTATAGTGTACGCGCGCTGCTTGAAAGCTTTGCCGGCCAGGAGTTCGCCGAGAACGGTTCGAATGAAGAGATCGTTGCTCTCCTCGAGACCGTGGAAGCGTTCGAAGCCGCAGCCAAGAGCGGTTCCGGAACGCGGATCATCGAAGCCAAGACCGCTTTTTACGATTGTTTGATGACCGGCAGCAAGAACGTGTTTGTGAAGCAAATGCTCACGTCGTTGCACAACCGGGTCACATTGTTGCGGATGACATCGATGACCCAGCCAGGGCGGCTGCAGAACAGCGTTTTCGAAATAAGAGAGATTGCGGCCGCTATTGCGTTGCGTGATGGCGACAGGGCAGCCGCGCTTTGCAAGCGCCATATCGAAATCGCGGCTAAGGTGGCGTTGGACTACTTGAGCAAGAACCCCGTCGAAACCTCCGAGTAGTTCCACAAAACGAAGTTCAGGCGACGGCTAAGGTTGACAGATTGTCTGAAAATCTGCTTACCTCTCTTATGGGAGGTGAGACACAGGAAGTGCGGCTTCCCAACAACATCATTTTGTTAGGGAGGACGTATGGGCGCCCATGCCGAGCTGATTAAACGCGTAACCCTGGCGATCGAAGATCCGGAGCTACCGCGACTGACCCCAGGTCTTACAACACGGATCTCGTTGCAAGTTGGACCAGAAAAGTCATCACTTGCTGTGGGAGGCGGGATAGTCGCACTGGACGGCGCGGACGAAAATGCTGACGTCATACTGAGTGCCCCAGAAGGAGCTTGGGAAAAGGTTATGCAGGTGCCGCCGCCGGCAACCTACCATTCGTTCACCGCCTTTCAACTCGCTAACCCTGAGTTCACGTTATCTGGTTCGCCCGTAGCAATCGCTCAAGCGCGTCCCGCTCTGGAGCGACTGTTCGAAATCGTCGTAGCGTCTCCGCCCCTAGTTGCGCCGAAGGTCGATCGAAATATTGAACAGGTCACCGGACGCTATAAGCGGGTAGAGGTCGGCGGCGTAGAACACGATATCTTTTACGAGGAAGCCGGTGCAGGAACTCCTATCCTTTTCCTCCATACGGCTGGCGCAGACGGCCGTCAGTTTCTACCGCAACTCTCCGACACTGGGTTTGCGCGTACGAACCGATTGATCTCAGTTGATCTGCCGTTTCACGGACGTTCGATGCCTCCTTTAACTTGGGACGGCTCGCCCTATCAACTCACAACGGATCTCTACCTGACCTGGTGCACGGCGATACTCGACCAGCTCGTCGGAGACAGAGCTATCGTCGTTGGAGGATCTATGGGCGCGGCGATGTGCATGGTGCTGGCGGCGGAGCGACCGGAACGTCTAATGGGTGTAATTGCGGTCGAGCCGCCGTTGAAGTCAAAGGGCCGTCGCAACCCCTTTCAACACAACGTCAACGTTCATGGGTCGCTTCATAACTCAGCCTATGTCCGCGGAATCATGAGCCCGCTCAGCCCGCAAGAAGAGCGACGCCGCGCCAGTTGGATCTACTCGCAGGGTGCTCCTGGAGTTTATCCCGGCGATCTTTCGTTCTACAGCGACGAGTTCGACGGTGCCGTCGTCGGTCCGAAGATTGATGCCAAGCGAACACCGACCGTTCTTCTCTCCGGGACCTATGACTACTCTGCGACGCCTGCAGACGGAGCAGCGCTAGCGGCCCTCATTCCTGGCAGCCGTCATGTCGTTATGGAGGGGCTTGGGCACTTTCCGATGTGCGAAAATCCTGACTATTTCCGGAGCTTCTTGCAAGACGCTATTCGGTTCGTCGAAGATAACGGCTGATCACAAAGCAACCGCGTTGGCCATTTACCGATCGTGTCCCAGTACGTGGCGTAGGTGACGGTAGGGAGTAAAGCCGAGCGCCCGCGCGCTTCTCGTTG
>NZ_NWTA01000035.1:0-39321 GCF_002531955.1 Rhizobium sp. M10
TGCGCTTCGCCATCCGCGAAGGCGGCCGCACGGTCGGCGCCGGTATCGTCGCCTCGATCGTCGAGTAATTCCTTCGGCCGCTCCGGCGGAGTGGCCGATTCGATGACATTATTATGAAGCAGGCGGCGCAAGCCGCTTGCTTATTACACAGAAATATAGCAAATGGCGCGCGAGCGCGATTTGCGTGCTGCTTCGGATAACGAAGCGGCGACTAAACAACCAATTAAGGTGGGCTAGAAGGCCCTGAAGACTGGATAGGGTTCCGCTTCGGCGCCCTCTCGATCTTTGAAACCGGTGGTCCGCCTTAGGAAGAAAGAACAACCCGTGTCTTGTCCAAAGACATGTGGAAAACAAACACAAGGATAACGTCGAATGAACGGCCAAAATATCCGCATTCGCCTGAAGGCGTTCGATCACCGGATTCTCGATGCTTCTACGCGCGAGATCGTGTCGACGGCGAAGCGCACCGGTGCAAGCGTCCGGGGCCCCGTTCCGCTTCCGACCCGCATCGAGAAGTTTACGGTCAACCGGTCCCCGCACATCGACAAGAAGAGCCGCGAACAGTTCGAGATGCGCACGCATAAGCGCCTTCTCGACATCGTAGACCCGACCCCGCAGACGGTAGACGCGCTGATGAAGCTCGATCTCGCCGCCGGTGTCGATGTTGAGATCAAGCTCTGAGCTTGCTCGAGCTGAGTTGGAAGGATTGAACCGATGCGTTCAGGTGTGATTGCACAGAAGGTGGGAATGACCCGCGTCTACAACGACGCCGGCGAGCATGTCCCGGTAACGGTACTGCGTATGGACGGCTGCCAGGTCGTTGCCACGCGCACTGTCGAAAAGAATGGCTATACCGCAGTTCAGCTCGGTGCAGGCCAGGCGAAGGTGAAGAACACGTCGAAGGCGATGCGCGGCAACTTTGCTGTCGCAAACGTCGAGCCGAAGGCCAAGCTCGCAGAATTCCGCGTCTCGGAAGACAATCTGCTCGAGATCGGCACCGAGCTCAAGGCAGGTCACTTTGCCGCCGGTCAGCTCGTCGACGTGACGGGCACGACGATCGGTAAGGGTTTTGCCGGCGCCATGAAACGCCACGGTTTCGGCGGTCTGCGTGCCACGCACGGTGTGTCGGTTTCGCACCGTTCGCACGGTTCGACCGGCTCGCGCCAGGATCCGGGCAAGGTTTTCAAGAACAAGAAGATGGCTGGTCACATGGGCCAGACGCGCGTCACGACGCAGAACCTGGAAGTGGTTTCGACCGACGAAGATCGTGGTCTGATCCTGATCAAGGGTGCTGTTCCCGGTTCCAAGGGTGCCTGGATCATCGTGCGCGACGCCGTCAAGTCGGCCGCGAAGTAAGGGAGCCAGATCAATGGAATTGAACGTCAAGACCCTCGAGGGAAAAGACGCCGGGAAGGTTTCCCTTTCGGACGAAATTTTCGGCCTCGAGCCCCGCGAAGACATTCTCGCCCGCGTCATCCGCTGGCAGCTTGCCAAGAAGCAGCAGGGCACGCACAAGGCAAAGGGCCGCGCTGAAGTTTCGCGCACCGGCGCCAAGATGTACAAGCAGAAGGGTACGGGCCGCGCTCGTCACCATTCGGCTCGCGCTCCGCAGTTCCGCGGCGGCGGCAAGGCCCACGGCCCGGTTGTCCGCAGCCACGAGCACGACCTTCCGAAGAAGGTTCGCGCGCTTGGCCTTCGCCACGCCCTTTCGGCCAAGATCAAGGCCGATGACGTCATCGTCATCGACAACCTGGTCGCCGCCGAAGCCAAGACCAAGGCTCTCGCGTCCGTTTTCGAGACGCTCGGCCTGACCAACGCCCTTTTCATCGGCGGCGCAGAGCTTGACGGCAACTTCAAGCTCGCAGCTCAGAACATCCCGAACATCGATGTTCTGCCGATCCAGGGCATCAACGTTTACGACATCGTGCGCCGCGGCAAGCTCGTGCTTTCCAAGGCTGCGGTTGAAGCGCTAGAGGAGCGATTCAAGTGACCGATCTCCGCCACTACGATGTGATCGTCTCCCCGGCGATCACCGAAAAGTCCACGCTGGTCTCCGAGAACAACCAGGTTGTTTTCAATGTCGCCAAGCAGGCGACGAAGCCGGAAATCAAGGCTGCGGTCGAGGCGCTGTTCGGCGTCAAGGTCACGGCCGTCAACACTCTGCTGCGCAAGGGCAAGACCAAGCGGTTCCGCGGTTTTGTCGGCAAGCAGAAGGACGTGAAGAAGGCTGTCGTGACGCTGGCTGAAGGCCAGACGATCGACGTCTCCACCGGTCTCTGAGGAATAAGAAAATGGCATTGAAAACATTCAATCCGACGACCCCGAGCCAGCGTCAGCTGGTCATCGTGGACCGCTCCTCGCTCTACAAGGGCAAGCCGGTCAAGGCGCTGACGGAAGGTCTGAGCAAGAGCGGCGGTCGTAACAACCTCGGCCGCATCACTGCCCGCTTCATCGGCGGCGGTCACAAGCGTACCTACCGTCTGGTCGACTTCAAGCGTCGCAAGTTCGATGTCGAAGGCACGGTCGAGCGTATCGAATACGACCCGAACCGCACGGCTTTCATCGCGCTGGTGAGCTATGCCGACGGCGAACAGGCCTACATCATCGCTCCGCAGCGTCTTGCTGCCGGCGACAAGGTGATCGCTTCGGAAAAGGCTGTCGACGTCAAGCCCGGCAACACCATGCCGCTGCAGTACATCCCGGTCGGCTCCATCATCCACAACGTGGAAATGAAGCCGGGCAAGGGCGGTCAGATCGCCCGTTCCGCCGGTTCCTACGCGCAGCTCGTCGGTCGTGACCAGGGCATGGCGATCCTTCGCCTGAACTCCGGTGAACAGCGTCTGGTCAGCGGCATCTGCCTCGCTTCGATCGGCGCCGTCTCGAACCCGGACCACGCCAACATCAACGACGGCAAGGCCGGTCGTACCGTTTGGCGCGGCAAGCGTCCGCATAACCGCGGTGTCGTCATGAACCCGGTCGACCATCCGCACGGCGGTGGTGAAGGCCGCACCTCCGGTGGTCGCCATCCGGTGACACCATGGGGCAAGCCGACCAAGGGCAAGCGCACCCGGTCGAACAAGTCGACCGACAAGATGATCATGCGCTCGCGTCATCAGCGTAAGAAGTAAGAGAGGAAGTCTCCAATGGCTCGTTCAGTATGGAAAGGTCCGTTCGTTGACGGCTATCTTCTCAAGAAGGCTGAGAAGGTTCGTGAAGGCGGACGTGCAGAAGTGATCAAGATCTGGAGCCGTCGCTCCACGATCCTGCCGCAGTTCGTCGGTCTTACCTTCGGCGTCTACAACGGCAGCAAGCATATCCCGGTCAGCGTCAATGAAGACATGGTCGGCCACAAATTCGGTGAATTCTCTCCGACCCGCACCTACTACGGTCACGGCGCGGACAAGAAGGCGAAGAGGAAGTAACAATGGGCAAGGCAAAAGCCGAACGCCGGCTGAAGGACAACGAGGCGCAAGCAGTCGCCCGCACGCTCCGCGTCAGCCCCCAGAAGCTCAACCTGGTTGCTGCGGCCATCCGCGGCAAGAAGGTCGAGCGTGCACTCGCTGAGCTGGAGTTCTCCCGCAAGCGCATCGCGGGCGCCGTCAAGAAGACGCTCGAATCCGCGATCGCCAACGCCGAGAACAACCACGATCTCGACGTCGACGCACTCGTCGTCGCCGAGGCCTATGTCGGCAAGTCGATCGTCATGAAGCGCTTCCACGCTCGTGGCCGCGGTCGCGCGTCGCGCATCGAAAAGCCCTTCGCGCACCTGACGATCGTCGTTCGTGAAGTGCAGGCAGCAGAGGAGGCCGCATAATGGGTCAGAAAATCAATCCGATCGGTTTCCGTCTCGGCATCAATCGTACCTGGGATAGCCGCTGGTTCGCGGACAATGCCGAGTACGGCCAGCTGCTGCACGAAGACCTGAAAATGCGCAAGTTCGTCATGAGCGAACTGAAGCAGGCCGGGATCTCCAAGGTGGTCATCGAGCGTCCGCACAAGAAGTGCCGCGTCACGATCCACTCGGCCCGTCCGGGCCTGATCATCGGCCGCAAGGGCGCCGACATCGACAAGCTCCGCAAGAAGCTGTCGGATATGACCAACTCGGAAACGCACCTCAACATCGTCGAAGTGCGCAAGCCCGAAGTTGACGCGACGCTGGTCGCTCAGTCGATCGCCCAGCAGCTCGAGCGCCGCGTGGCTTTCCGCCGCGCCATGAAGCGCGCCGTTCAGTCCGCGATGCGTCTTGGCGCCGAAGGCATCAAGATCACCTGCGCCGGCCGTCTCGGCGGCGCGGAAATCGCTCGTACGGAATGGTACCGCGAAGGCCGCGTTCCGCTGCACACCCTGCGTGCTGACATCGACTACGGTACGGCTGAAGCCGAAACTGCATTCGGTATCTGCGGCATCAAGGTCTGGATCTTCAAGGGCGAAATCCTTGAGCACGATCCGATGGCTTCCGAACGTCGCGCGCTGGAAGGCGACGCACAGGGTCCGGCAAGCCGCGAACGCGACCGTGGCGATCGTCGCCGCGAACGCGACAACGCGTAATTAGCGCTGGCGAAAGATAAGCTCGGAGAAGTAAGAAAATGTTGCAGCCAAAGCGTACTAAGTACCGCAAGCAGTTCAAGGGCCGCATCAAGGGCGTAGCCAAGGGCGGTTCCGACCTTGCCTTCGGCGAATTCGGCCTGAAGGCTCAGGAGCCGAACCGCGTTAACGCACGTGAAATCGAAGCGGCCCGCCGCGCGATCACGCGTTACATGAAGCGCGCCGGCCGTGTTTGGATCCGCGTGTTCCCGGATGTTCCGGTAACCGCAAAGCCGACCGAAGTCCGCATGGGTAAAGGTAAGGGCTCCGTTGAGTACTGGGCATGCAAGGTCAAGCCCGGTCGTATGATGTTCGAGATCGACGGCGTCAGCGAAGAGATCGCCCGTGAGGCGCTTCGTCTCGGCTCTGCCAAGCTCTCGGTCAAGACGCGCTTCGTACAGCGCATTGCAGAGTAAGGATTGAGCTCATGAAAGCCTCAGATGTTCGCGCGTTGACCGCCGACCAACTCAAGGACGAGCTTGCCAAGCTGAAGAAGGAGCAGTTCAACCTGCGCTTCCAGAAGGCGACCGGCCAGCTCGAAAAGTCCTCGCGCATCAACGAAGTCCGCAAGGACATCGCCCGCGTCAAAACCATTGCCCGCCAGAAGGCGGCAGAAGTTAAGGCCTAAAGGAAGAAACATATGCCGAAGCGCATCCTGCAGGGCGTCGTCGTTGGCGACAAGAACGAGAAGACGGTAGTGGTTCGCGTCGAGCGTCGTTTCGCTCACCCGCTGCTCCAGAAGACCGTTCGTCGTTCCAAGAAGTACAAGGCCCACGACGAAAACAACCAGTACAAGATCGGCGATACCGTATCCATCGAGGAATGCGCGCCGATCTCCAAGGACAAGCGCTGGACGGTGATCGCCGCCCAGGGCAAGTAAACAGAATTTTGTGCGAGGCCTTGCGTCTCGCCGAAATATCTGTATGAAGCAGCGTCAGAACGCTCGAATGCCGGGCGTTCTTTTGCTTTGAGCGCACGGAAGGTCCCGTTCGGGAAACCACCCTGGCACGATCGACCCCGCGCTATTCAGCTATTGCCGCGTTCCTACTTGCCTTACGGCAGGTTGGCCGGCGAACATTTTCATAAGCCGGAGTAGGGGGCCTAGGCCCAACCATTCCGGTAAACCAAGAAGGCGACCTGATATGATTCAGATGCAAACAAACCTCGACGTCGCGGATAATTCCGGCGCACGTCGTGTCATGTGCATCAAGGTGCTGGGCGGCTCGAAGCGCAAGTATGCCTCGATCGGCGACGTCATCGTCGTTTCGATCAAGGAAGCGATCCCGCGCGGCCGCGTGAAGAAGGGTGACGTGATGAAGGCGGTTGTCGTTCGCACCGCCAAGGACATCCGTCGTCCGGATGGCTCGGTCATCCGCTTCGACACCAACGCAGCAGTCCTCATCGACAACAAGAAAGAGCCGATCGGCACCCGTATCTTCGGACCGGTTCCGCGCGAACTTCGCGCCAAGAACCACATGAAGATCATCTCGCTGGCTCCCGAAGTACTGTAAGGAGCGGAAGCGATGCAGAAGATTCGTAAAGGCGACAAGGTCGTCATGCTCGCTGGCAAGGACAAGGGCCGCACCGGCGAAGTCGTTCAGGTCATGCCGAAGGAAGATCGTGCGGTCGTTCGTGGCGTCAACGTCGTCAAGCGCCACCAGCGCCAGACGCAGACCCAGGAAGCCGGCATCATCAACAAGGAAGCCCCGGTTCACCTGTCCAACATTGCAATCGTCGACAAGGACGGCAAGCCGACCCGCGTCGGTTTCAAGGTCGTTGACGGCAAAAAGGTCCGCGTGGCCAAGCGTTCTGGAGAAGTGATCGATGGCTGAGGCAAAGTACGAGCCGCGGCTCAAGAAGGAATATGTCGAGCGCATCCGCAAGGCGATGCAGGAGCAGTTCTCCTACGCCAACGAGATGATGATCCCGAAGCTCGACAAGATCGTGATCAACATGGGTGTCGGCGAAGCGACCGCTGACTCGAAGAAGCCGACGGTAGCTGCCGCCGACCTCGCAGCGATCGCCGGCCAGAAGCCGGTCATCACCCGTGCACGCAACTCTATCGCAGGCTTCAAGGTCCGCGAACAGATGCCGATCGGCGCCAAGGTCACCCTGCGCGGCGCCCGCATGTACGAGTTCCTGGACCGTCTCGTGAACATCGCGCTCCCGCGCGTTCGCGACTTCCGCGGCCTGAACCCGAAGAGCTTTGACGGCCGTGGCAACTTCGCCATGGGCATCAAGGAGCACATTGTGTTCCCTGAGATCAACTACGACAAGGTTGATCAGATGTGGGGCATGGACATCATCGTTTGCACGACGGCGACGACCGACGACGAAGCACGGGCTCTTCTGAAAGAGTTCAGCTTCCCGTTCCGTCAATAACCGTAACGACGAGCGTAGAAAAGGAACCTGACATGGCGAAGACAAGCGCAGTTGAAAAGAACAAGCGCCGCCGTACTACGGTCGCCAACCAGGCCGCTAAGCGGGCTGCGTTGAAGGCGATCATCATGAACCAGGCTCTTCCGATCGAAGAGCGGTTCAAGGCCTCGATCAAGCTGGCATCCCTGCCGCGTGATGGATCGAAGACCCGTATTCGCAACCGTTGCGAAGTTTCGGGGCGTCCGCGCGCATATTACCGCAAACTGCGCATGTCGCGTATTGCGCTGCGTGAACTGGGCAATCTCGGCAAGGTGCCGGGCATCGTCAAGTCGAGCTGGTAAGGAGCAGGTTAGATGACAATGACTGATCCGTTGGGCGATATGCTCACCCGTATCCGTAACGGCGCTTCCCGCCGCAAGTCGTCGGTCTCGACGCCTGCGTCCAAGCTCCGTGCGCGTGTTCTCGATGTCCTGCAGTCCGAAGGCTACATCCGTGGCTATTCCGTTGTCGATTTCGGCAATGGCAAGTCGGAACTCAGCATCGAGCTGAAATATTATGAAGGCGCATCGGTGATCCGCGAGATCGGCCGTGTGTCCAAGCCGGGCCGCCGGGTTTATGTCTCGGTCAAGTCCATTCCGCAGGTCGCGAACGGCCTCGGCATCACCATCCTTTCGACTCCGAAGGGCGTGATGGCCGATCACCAGGCTCGCGAACAGAACGTTGGCGGCGAGGTTCTTTGCTCGGTCTTCTAAGATCGGGCAAAGATCTCCATAGCGAACAGACAGGATTGAAACATGTCTCGTATCGGTAAAAAGCCCGTTCAGGTGCCTGCTGGGATCACGGCTACGGTCGATGGCCAGAAGGTCACTGCAAAGGGCCCGAAGGGCGAGCTGTTTTTCGTTGCTAACGACGAAATCAGCCTCAAGCTCGAAAACAACGCGGTCGTTGTGACGCCCGTGAACCAGACCAAAGATGCACGTTCGAAGTGGGGCATGTCCCGCACGATGATCGAAGGCATTTTCAAGGGCGTCAAGGACGGCTTCGAGCGCAAGCTTGAAATCAACGGCGTCGGCTACCGCGCCGCCCTGCAGGGCAAGAACCTGCAGCTGGCCCTCGGCTTCAGCCACGACGTGATCTATGAGCCGCCGGTCGGCATCACGATCGCTGTGCCGAAGCCGACTGAAATTGTTGTCTCCGGCATCAATAAGCAGCAGGTCGGTCAGGTCGCCGCCGAAATCCGCGAATATCGCGGTCCCGAGCCTTACAAGGGCAAGGGCGTCAAGTACGCTGACGAGCGGATCGTCCGCAAAGAAGGCAAGAAGAAGTAAGGATCACGCGAAATGGCTAGCAGGAAAGAAGCACTTGCACGTCGTGCCAACCGCGTGCGCCGTCATATCAAGTCGGTGGCCAATGGCCGTCCGCGCCTGTCGGTTCATCGCTCCTCGAAGAACATCTATGCCCAGATCATCGATGATGTGGCCGGCAAGACGCTTGCCGCCGCATCGACCCTCGACAAGGATCTGCGCGGTTCTCTGAAGACCGGTGCTGACACCGCAGCAGCTGCCCTCGTCGGTAAGCTCGTTGCAGAGCGCGCTTCGAAGGCGGGCGTCACCGAGGTCGTGTTCGACCGTGGCGCCTTCATCTATCACGGCCGCATCAAGGCGCTTGCCGATGCAGCCCGCGAAGGCGGTCTCACCTTCTGATCAGTTTCCGGCCGGACGCTTTTGCGCCGGCCGGATTTTCGCCGGATCGCAAGGCACTCCTCAAGAAAGGGGAGGCTGATGCGGTCCACATTTGTTTGCCGATTGCACCCGGAAAAGAAAAAGGAAGAGGACAATGGCACAGGAAAGAAGGCCGCAGCGGGAAGACCGCCAGAGCCGTGAAGAGCGCGATAGCGAATTCGTCGACAAGCTTGTCGCGATCAACCGCGTCGCCAAGGTCGTCAAGGGCGGCCGTCGTTTTGGTTTCGCAGCACTCGTCGTCGTCGGCGACCAGAAGGGCCGCGTCGGCTTCGGCCATGGCAAGGCACGCGAAGTGCCGGAAGCCATCCGCAAGGCAACCGAAGCCGCCAAGCGCGAACTGATCTTCGTACCGCTGCGTGACGGCCGTACGCTGCATCACGACGTTCATGGCCGCCACGGCGCCGGCAAGGTTCTGCTGCGCTCGGCCAAGGTCGGTACCGGCATCATCGCCGGCGGTCCGATGCGCGCCGTTTTCGAAACGCTCGGCATGCACGACGTCGTCGCCAAGTCGACCGGTTCGTCGAACCCCTACAACATGGTTCGCGCCACCTTCGACGCTCTGAAGCACCAGGTTCACCCGAAGGACATCGCAGCTCAGCGCGGCATCAAGTATGCAACGCTGCAGGCTCGTCGTAGCGCCTCCGGCAACGCCTCTGAAGAATAAGAGGAGCTGACCAATGGCCAAGGCTACCAAGAAGGCTGAAGCGAAGACTGTCACGATCGAACAGGTCGGCAGCCCGATACGCCGTCCGGACGTCCAGCAGCGCACGCTGATCGGTCTCGGACTGAACAAGATGCACCGTCGCCGCACGCTGGAGGATACTCCTTCGGTTCGTGGCATGATCCGTGCTGTCCAGCATCTCGTTCGCGTCGTCGACGAGAAGTGAGACGGAGGAAACGCTCATGAAACTTAATGAAATCAAGGACAACGAAGGCTCGACCCACAGCCGCAAGCGCCTCGGCCGCGGTATCGGCTCGGGCTCGGGCAAGACCGGTGGTCGCGGTGTGAAGGGTCAGAAGTCCCGTTCCGGCGTCGCCATCAACGGCTTCGAAGGCGGCCAGATGCCGATCTATCGTCGCCTGCCGAAGCGCGGCTTCAACAACATCTTCGCTTCCGACTTCGTCGTCGTGTCGCTCGGCCGCATCCAGGCCGCGATCGACGCCGGCAAGCTCGATGCGAAGGCCACCGTTGACGCAGCCTCCCTCAAGGCAGCCGGCGTCATCCGCCGCGCCAAGGACGGCGTCCGCGTTCTCGCCGACGGCGAGCTCAAGGCCAAGATCACCATCGTCGTCGCAGGCGCTTCCAAGCCTGCCGTCGAGAAGATCGAAAAGGCCGGCGGCAGCGTGACGCTGCTTTCGGCTCCTGTTGCAGCCGAATAATAATCTGATGATATGTCGCCCGGGGTGCTTCACACCGGGCGATTTTGCTCCCATATGTGGGCCTCACAAAATGTTGGCTGGCGCGCCCGCGTCATGCCGGTAAGACTGGAAACAAGGGTGAGGCATGGGGTTGCGCTGCAATCCGTTCCAAGCCCGGTTTTGAATAATTTTCATACTGATTCCGGGGCCGGCCTATCCCCCAGAGACGGTCGGAATTGGTAGCGCGGAGAATCGCATGGCTTCTGCAGCGGAACAATTGGCATCCAACCTCAATTTTTCGACCTTTGCCAAAGCCGAGGATTTGAAGAAGCGCCTGTGGTTCACACTGGCAGCTCTCCTCGTCTACAGGCTCGGCACCCATATTCCGCTTCCGGGTCTCAATCCCGAAGCCTATGCCCAGGCTTTCCGCGGCCAGGCAGGCGGCATTCTCGGCCTTTTCAACATGTTCTCCGGCGGCGCCGTCGAGCGCATGGCGATCTTCGCGCTCGGCATCATGCCTTACATCTCCGCCTCGATCATCGTGCAGCTGATGACCTCGGTCGTGCCGGCGCTCGAAAACCTGAAGAAGGAAGGCGAGCAGGGGCGCAAGATCATCAACCAGTACACCCGCTACGGCACCGTCATTCTGGGTGCGTTGCAGGCTTACGGCATCGCCGCCGGTCTCGAGAGTGGCCAGGGCCTCGTCGTCGAGCCGGGCTTGTTCTTCCGTGTTTCCACCGTCCTGACGCTGCTCGGCGGCACGATGTTCCTGATGTGGCTCGGCGAGCAGATCACCTCGCGCGGCATCGGCAACGGCATTTCGCTGATCATCTTCGCCGGCATCGCCGCCGGTCTTCCCTCGGCTCTGGCGGGCACGCTCGAACTTGGCCGCACCGGCGCGCTGTCGACGCCGCTGATCCTGCTCGTCATTCTCGTCGCGATCGGCGTCATCGGCGTCATCGTCTTCGTCGAACGTGCGCAGCGCCGGCTGCTGATCCAGTATCCGAAGCGCCAGGTCGGCAACCGCATGTTCCAGGGCGACACCTCGCATCTGCCGCTGAAGCTCAACACCTCGGGCGTCATCCCGGCGATTTTCGCGTCGTCGCTGCTGCTGCTGCCGGCAACGATTGCGGGCTTTGCCAGCACCACCGCGATGCCGGCCTGGGCAACGTCGATCGTTGCGGCGCTCGGCCATGGTCAGCCGCTCTACATGGTGCTCTACGCGGCGCTGATCGCCTTCTTCGCCTTCTTCTACACGGCCATCGTCTTCAATCCGAAGGATACGGCCGACAATCTGAAGAAGCACGGCGGCTTCATTCCCGGCATCCGTCCGGGTGAGCGCACCGCCGAATATATCGACTACGTGCTGACCCGCATCACGGTGATCGGCGCGATCTATCTCGTCTTCGTCTGCATCCTTCCGGAGATCTTGGTGTCGCAAACCGGCATTCCATTATCCCTTGGTGGGACTTCGCTTTTGATCGTGGTTAGCGTAACTCTTGATACGGTTGCACAGATCCAGGGTCACCTGATCGCGCAGCAATACGAAGGCCTGATCAAGAAATCGAAGCTGCGTGGAGGAAAGAGGGGGCGATGAGACTTATCCTTTTGGGGCCGCCGGGCGCGGGTAAGGGAACCCAAGCCCAGCGGATCGTGGAAAAGCACGGCATTCCGCAGCTTTCCACGGGCGATATGCTGCGTGCGGCGGTCAATGCCGGTACGGAAGTCGGCAAGCGGGCGAAGGCCGTCATGGACGCCGGCAAGCTTGTCTCGGATGAGATCGTCATCGCCATCGTTTCCGAGCGAATCGATCAGCCCGATTGCGCCGACGGTTTCATTCTCGATGGCTTTCCGAGGACGTTGGTCCAGGCGGACGCCACCGAGGCGATGCTCAAAGCCAAGGGACTCGACCTTTCGGTGGTTATCGAGTTTCGCGTCGACGACCAGGAGCTCGTCCGCCGCGTGGATGGCCGTTACACCTGCGCTCAGTGCGGCACTGTCTATCATGACACGGACAAGGTTCCGGTCGAGGAAGGCGTGTGCGACAAGTGCGGTTCGACTCACTTCAAGCGTCGTCCTGACGACAACGCCGAGACGATGATCAAGCGTCTCGAGGTCTACTACAAGGAAACCTCGCCGCTGATCGGCTACTACTATGCCAAGGGCAAACTCAAGTCCGTCGACGGCATGGCGGAGATCGACCAGGTGACAGCCGAGGTCGAAACCATTCTTTCCAAGCTTTAAGGCTTTGAAAATAAACTTGGCGGAGCGGTTGCTTTTCAGCACTGATTCCGCTAAACACCGCGCCAACTCGCGACATTCCATGCGATCGGCGCGGATTTCCCAGGGAAGTCCGGGTGCGGTCGTTTTGACATGTTGCGGACGTAAATCTGAACGAGCGGTTCCAAAGACCGCATAACGAAGCCCACTTGCCGGATGGCAACTGGAATGCAAGGAGAACAGGCGTGGCACGTATCGCTGGCGTCAACATCCCGACTGCAAAGCGCGTTGTCATCGCGCTGACCTACATTCACGGGATCGGTCCGAAATTCGCACAGGAAATCGTCGAGAAGGTCGGTATCCCGGCTGAACGCCGTGTGCATCAGCTGACGGACGCCGAAGTCCTTCAGATCCGCGAAGCCATCGACCGTGACTATCAGGTCGAGGGTGATCTTCGTCGCGATACCGCGATGAACATCAAGCGCCTGATGGACCTCGGCTGCTACCGCGGCCTGCGTCATCGCCGCGGCCTTCCGGTCCGCGGTCAGCGCACGCACACCAATGCCCGCACCCGCAAGGGCCCGGCAAAGGCAATCGCTGGTAAGAAGAAGTAATTTCCGGGAAACCGGGATGAGGGGGCTGGCGGTCTGCGCCGGCCTCTTTTGAGTTTGGAGCGGGACCATATAGGCGCCGTTCCGGTGTAGCCGCTGGTATTACGGCGGTGAAGAGATCAACGAAAGGAATAGCATGGCTAAGGAAGCCGTCCGCGTTCGCCGTCGCGAGCGCAAGAATATCTCGTCGGGTGTCGCTCACGTCAACTCGACCTTCAACAACACGATGATCACCATCACCGATGCGCAGGGCAATGCGATCGCCTGGTCGTCGGCTGGCGCCAAGGGCTTCAAGGGCTCGCGCAAGTCGACCCCGTTCGCCGCCCAGATCGCTGCCGAAGACTGCGCCAAGAAGGCCCAGGAGCACGGCATGAAGTCGCTGGAAGTCGAAGTCTGCGGCCCGGGTTCGGGTCGTGAATCGGCTCTGCGCGCGCTCCAGGCTGCGGGTTTCATGATCACGTCCATCCGCGACGTGACCCCGATCCCGCACAATGGCTGCCGTCCGCGCAAGAAGCGCCGCGTCTGATCATCGCTATCGTCACCGGTGAGCGCCTTCGCGCTCCCGGTGGTTTTCAAGCTCGGTTGCCACGATTGGATGGTGGCAACGAACGGAAGGCAAACTCATGATTCAGAAGAACTGGCAGGAACTGATCAAGCCGAACAAGGTGGAGTTCTCTTCGAGCTCGCGCACCAGGGCGACGCTCGTTGCCGAACCGCTGGAGCGCGGCTTCGGCCTCACCCTCGGCAACGCGCTGCGTCGCGTTCTGCTCTCCTCGCTGCGCGGTGCCGCCGTCACGGCGGTGCAGATCGACGGCGTACTGCATGAATTCTCCTCGATTCCGGGCGTCCGCGAAGACGTCACGGACATCGTGCTCAACATCAAGGAAATCGCCATCAAGATGGATGGCGACGACGCAAAGCGCATGGTCGTGCGCAAGCAGGGCCCGGGCGTTGTTACGGCTGGCGACATCCAGACGGTCGGCGATATCGAAATCCTCAACCCCGAGCATGTGATCTGCACGCTCGACGAGGGCGCCGAAATCCGCATGGAATTCACCGTCAACAACGGCAAGGGCTACGTTCCGGCCGAACGCAATCGTGCGGAAGATGCTCCGATCGGTCTCATCCCGGTCGACAGCCTTTATTCGCCGGTCAAGAAGGTGTCCTACAAGGTTGAAAATACCCGCGAAGGACAGGTTCTCGACTACGACAAGCTGAACATGACCATCGAAACCGATGGCTCGATCACCGGCGAAGACGCCGTCGCTTTCGCGGCGCGCATTCTCCAGGATCAGCTTGGCGTCTTCGTCAACTTCGACGAGCCGCAGAAGGAAACCGAAGAGGAAGCAGTCACCGAACTCGCTTTCAACCCGGCTCTCCTGAAGAAGGTGGACGAACTCGAACTGTCGGTCCGTTCGGCAAACTGCCTGAAGAACGACAACATCGTCTACATCGGCGACCTCATTCAGAAGACCGAAGCAGAAATGCTCCGCACACCGAATTTTGGTCGCAAGTCGCTGAACGAAATCAAGGAAGTTCTCGCTTCCATGGGCCTGCACCTCGGCATGGAAGTGCCGGCATGGCCGCCCGAGAACATCGAAGATCTCGCCAAGCGTTACGAAGACCAGTATTGAGAAAACAAAAGGCAGGCTCTTTCGACTGCCTTTCCCCGTCAAACAGCAGGCCGATCGCCTGCATGTGCCAGGAAACGGCAGGCCCACTTAGTGTAAGGGCACCTGCATTAAAGGAGAATAGCAATGCGCCATGGTAAAGCCGGCCGCAAGCTGAATAGAACTGCAAGCCACCGCAAGGCGATGTTCGCCAACATGGCGGCTTCGCTGATTACCCACGAGCAGATCGTCACGACCCTGCCGAAGGCCAAGGAAATCCGTCCGATCGTCGAGAAGCTCGTCACGCTCGGCAAGCGCGGCGACCTGCACGCTCGCCGTCAGGCGATTTCGCAGATCCGCGACGCCGCCGTCGTTTCGAAGCTGTTCGACACGATCGCAACGCGTTACGCCACCCGCAACGGCGGTTACCTGCGCATCATGAAGGCCGGCTTCCGCCAGGGCGACAATGCCGCTATGGCCGTTGTCGAATTCGTTGATCGCGACACCTATGCCAAGGGCGCAGCCGACAAGGCCCGCGTCGCTGCCGAAGAGCAGGCCGTCGCTGCCTAAGATTTTCCGATTTCGGAAAGCTGGAAAGCCGGGCCTTGCGCCCGGCTTTTTCGTTTGTGCCGGCGTTTTTGATGAGTGAGCAGCGCCATGATCGACCACATAACCGTCGCGGTGGGTGATTTGTCGAAGAGCAAGCTCTTCTACGAAAAAGCGTTCTTACCCCTGGGTTACAAGCTTACCTTCGGTAAGGAGAACGTCTTCTGGGCCTTCGAGATCGGCGATGGCTGCCTGTTCGAGATCCAGCAGGCCGATAGCCCGCCGCCTCTGACCCGGATTCACGTCGCTTTCAGGGCGCGCAACAAGGCCGAGGTCGATGCCTTCCATCACGCCGCACTCGAAGCCGGCGCCGGGGATAACGGCGCTCCCGGCCCACGCCCGGAATACGCGCCCGATTATTACGCCTGCTTCGTACTGGATCCCGACGGTTACAATATCGAGGCGATGATCAATCAGCCGACAGTCGCAGCGTGAAAGGTGTCTTTCGACATATGCTCGGGCGCATGCAAGCCCGACGCTTCGCAGCCCTGCTGCTCATCATTGTTTTTGGTTTGACGCTCAGACGCTTCGGCGATGCAGCCGGTCTACCCTTCTTCCTCGTCAAATATGGTGGATCGCTGCTTTGGGGATCCATGGTTTATGTCCTGCTGGCGCTTGCCGTTACAGCTCTCACAGCAAGAATGCCGCCCGCAGGAATTGCAGCGTTGGCGCTGGCGGTTGCCATCTGCGTTGAATTCTTCCGGCTCTACCACACACCCGGGCTCGATGCATTTCGACTGACGACTGCCGGAGCCTTACTGCTTGGGCGGGTCTTCTCGCCTTGGAATATTTTGGCTTACGCGATCGGGATAGCTGCGGCCTATGCTTTTGATCCCGCACATAGGCCATCTTCGCCTGAGCGGCGTTAAACTGATTGTCGCGAAGCTGATGAGCCCACGGGCCGGCCGCGCGGCCCGCCTTGTGCCTTCTTCCGGCTGCGGGCGATCGGCCGCCAGGAACGGTAGAGGATGAGCGCGATGATCAGCCCAACGTAAATATATTGTTCGAGATCGAGGATCTTGGTCGAGAGGGCAAAATGCAGCGCTCCGCTGGCGGCGATGATGTAGACGAGGCGGTGCAGCCAGTTCCAGTTCGCGCCGAGGCGGCGGATCGAGAAGTTATTGGATGTCACCGCCAGCGGAACGAGCATCGCCAGCGCCGCCATGCCGAACATGATGAAAGGGCGCTTCAGCACGTCGTTGATGACGGCTTGGATATCCATCGCCTGGTCGAGCACCATGTAGACGGTGAAGTGCATCAGCGCGTAGTAGAAGGTCAGCAGGCCGAGCGCGCGGCGGTAGCGCAGATAGTTCCAGCCGAACAGCTCTCGGGCCGGCGAGACGGCAAGGGTCGCGATCAGGAAGCGGATCGTCCAGATGCCGAGGAAGAGCTCGAAGGTCTTGACCGGGTCGGCGCCGAGCTGATCGGTCGCGCCGAGATAGAAGGTCCAGGCGGCCGGCAGCAGGCCCGCGACATAAAGCAGCCAGACGGAGGCGGGTTGCCAACGTTTCGGGATGGCGAGCGACAATTCTGCCATCAGAAATTCGCCTTCAGGTCCATGCCGGCATAAAGGTTCGCCACCTCGTCGGCATAGCCGTTGAAGGGCAGGGTGGGGCGGCGGCTCGCGCCGAAGAAGCCGCTTTCGCCGATGCGCCGCTCGCTCGCCTGGCTCCAGCGTGGATGGTCGACGGCAGGATTGACGTTGGCGTAGAAGCCGTATTCCTGCGGATTGGTCACCTGCCAGGTATTCTTCGGCTGCTGGTCGGTGAGGGTGATCCTGACGATCGACTTGATGCCCTTGAAGCCGTATTTCCATGGCACGACCAAGCGGATCGGCGCGCCGTTCTGGTTCGGCAGCGTTTCGCCATAGAGCCCGACGGCAAGCAGCGTCAGCGGGTGACGCGCTTCGTCGAGCCGCAGACCCTCGACATAAGGCCAGTCGAGCGACTGGAAGAAACCCTTCTGCCCCGGCATTTCCTCCGGCCGCACGACGGTTTCGAAGGCGACGTATTTGGCGCTGCCGAGCGGTTCCACCTTGTCGAGGAGCGATGCCAGCGGAAAGCCGTCCCAAGGAATGACCATCGACCAGGCCTCGACGCAGCGCATCCGATAGGTGCGCTCCTCGATCGGGAATTCCTTCATCAGCGCCTCGAGGTCGAAGGTGCCTGGTTTGTTGACCATGCCGTCGACCTTGACCGTCCAGGGCAGCGGCTTGAAAGCGCCGGAATTCGCGGCGGGATCGCCCTTGTCGAGGCCGAACTCATAAAAATTGTTGTAGGTGGTGACGTCCTTGAGCGGCGTCGGCTTCTCGTCGACCTTATACTTGCTCTCGACGGCCGAAAGGGCGGCCGCACTCGCCTTGCCGGCGCCATAAAGCGCCATGGCGCCGAGCGTTGCAGCACCGAGGAATTCCCGGCGGCGCATATAGATCTGGCGCGGCGTGATCTCCGACGAGGCGATCTTCGGGGGGCGATAGCTTGGCATGTCGAAACCTCCAGGGCGGATTTCTTCAATATAGTTCTTAAACGAACCGCCCGCATGTTCGGATTAGCTATGCCTCGAATCTCGACGACGGGAAGCCAATTTTTTGTGTTCGGCTGTGATGGAATAGGCTGTAACCAAACCTCGCGCCGAACCGTATATCTTCGATGGCGCTCAAGGTGCTCCCTCCGCAGCGTACCGGATTTGACCTTGCCGGTAGTGACAGGCCCTGTCGATTGGATTAGGACAATTGCAAAAGGCAGCGTTCGCCCGGCCCGCAGGCTTCATGCCGCTTCGCTTCGCCTGATCATTTCCGACACGTCGAGGAAAACACCAATGCCAGCTTACCGTTCCAGAACCACGACCCACGGCCGCAACATGGCAGGCGCGCGCGGCCTTTGGCGCGCCACGGGCATGAAGGATTCGGATTTCGGCAAGCCGATCATCGCGGTGGTGAATTCCTTCACCCAGTTCGTGCCCGGCCACGTGCACCTCAAGGATCTCGGCCAGCTCGTCGCCCGCGAAATCGAGGCGGCCGGCGGCGTCGCCAAGGAATTCAATACCATCGCCGTCGACGACGGCATCGCCATGGGCCATGACGGCATGCTCTATTCGCTGCCGTCGCGCGAGCTGATCGCCGACAGCGTCGAATATATGGTCAATGCCCATTGCGCCGACGCCATGGTCTGCATCTCCAACTGCGACAAGATCACCCCCGGCATGCTGATGGCCTCGCTGCGCCTCAACATCCCCACGGTCTTCGTCTCCGGCGGTCCGATGGAAGCGGGCAAGGTCGTGCTGCACGGCAAGAAGCATGCGCTCGACCTGGTCGATGCCATGGTCGCCGCGGCCGATGACAAGATCAGCGACGAGGACGTCCAGACCATCGAGCGCTCGGCCTGTCCGACCTGCGGTTCCTGCTCCGGCATGTTCACCGCCAATTCGATGAACTGCCTGACGGAAGCGCTCGGCCTGTCGCTGCCCGGCAACGGTTCGACGCTTGCCACCCATGCCGACCGCAAGCGGCTCTTCGTCGAGGCCGGCCACCTGGTCGTCGATCTCGCCCGCCGTTATTACGAGCAGGACGACGTCACGGCGCTGCCGCGCACCATCGCCTCCAAGCAGGCCTTCGAGAATGCCATGGCGCTCGATATCGCCATGGGCGGTTCGACCAACACCGTCCTGCATATCCTGGCCGCCGCCCATGAAGGCGAGATCGATTTCACCATGGCTGATATCGACGCGCTGTCGCGCCGTGTGCCCTGCCTGTCGAAGGTCGCGCCCGCCAAGAGCGACGTGCATATGGAAGACGTCCACCGCGCCGGCGGCATCATGTCGATCCTCGGAGAACTCGACAAGGGCGGGCTGCTGAACCGCGATTGCCCGACCGTGCATGCCGAGACGCTGGGCGACGCCATCGACCGCTGGGACATCACCCGCACCAACAGCGACACCGTCCGCAATTTCTATCGCGCCGCTCCCGGCGGCATCCCCACCCAGGTCGCCTTCAGCCAGGAAGCCCGCTGGGACGACCTCGACACGGATCGCCAGAACGGTGTCATCCGCTCGGTCGAACATCCCTTCTCCAAAGATGGCGGCCTTGCCGTGCTCAAGGGCAACCTCGCGGTCGACGGCTGCATCGTCAAGACCGCCGGTGTCGATGAATCGATCCTGAAATTCTCCGGTCCGGCACGGGTCTTCGAAAGCCAGGATGCATCGGTCAAGGCGATCCTCGCCAACGAGATCAAGGCCGGCGATGTCGTCGTCATCCGCTATGAGGGCCCGAAGGGTGGCCCCGGCATGCAGGAAATGCTCTATCCGACGAGCTATCTGAAGTCGAAGGGTCTCGGCAAGGCCTGTGCGCTGATCACCGATGGCCGCTTCTCCGGCGGCACCTCCGGCCTCTCGATCGGCCATGTCTCGCCGGAAGCGGCCAATGGCGGCACGATAGGCCTGGTGCGCGAAGGCGACATGATCGATATCGACATCCCGAACCGCACCATCAGCCTGCGCGTCAGCGAAACCGAGCTTTCCGCCCGCCGCGCCGAGCAGGATGGCAAGGGCTGGCATCCCACAGAAGTCCGCAAGCGCAACGTCACCACGGCGCTGAAGGCCTATGCCTCTTTCGCGACGAGCGCCGATCGCGGTGCTGTGCGCGATCTGAACGCCCGCTAATTGCTCGAATCGATCAACTGCTCTGTCGACCGGTCGCTTTCAAAGCGGCCGGTTGATGTTTTTATAGGTCTCGCCGAGCTGCTTCAGCCGCTCCTCATAGGCGGCCTTGAGGCAGGCGGCATCGGCCCCGCATTCCTGCCGCTTCTTCAGCCAGGCCGTCTGCTCGTCCTGCAATGTCCCGCGGGAGCCCATGGCCAGCAGGCCGGAGAGCAGCTCGAAGGTCGTCGCCATCTTCACGTCGGCATCGTTGAGGGCGCGGTTGTCGCAGATCGTCTTTTCGTCCGGCTTCAATTCTTTCGCATCGCAGTCGAAGCTTGCCGCCTGCGCCATGTCCGACGCGAAGATGGCAGCTGCAAAACCAAGGGCTACCGTCATTGCTCTGGTTGTCATCATTCAAAGTCTCCTTGCCGCCGATCAGACCAGCTTGCGCACTGCCAGAGCCAGGAAGATGATGCAGGCAAGCCAGACGACAAGCATGAAGATCAGGCCGCTCCGGCCGGAAGGGCGTTCGATGCGTCTTGCGGCTTCTTCGCGAAGCTCGCGCATTAAGTCGGGCGGAACGAGCCGCGTCGCCAGCAGGATGCCGAGCGGCACGATGACGAGATCGTCGAGATAGCCGAGCAGGGGAACGAAATCCGGGATGAGATCGACCGGCGACAGGGCATAGGCCGCGACGGCGCCCGCCACTGCTTTTGCATACCAGGGCACCCTGGCATCGCGCGCAGCAAGCCATAGGGCGACGATGTCACGCTTCAGTGACTTCGCCCAGATTTTGGCTTTTGATATCAGTTGCATGGCCGGTCTTCCTGAATCGAATTCGCAAAGACTTCCAGTGAAGTCTCGCGGGAACATGTCTGCCTTATTCTTCCATGCTTCCGCCCTCTTTCCTTTCTAGCGTCGGGCCGCAGAACAGGATGATTTTAGGCCGGTTCGACCTGAAATCTGAATGCTGTTCGCATTAAATAGTTAGAGCATGATGTCGTCCGAAAACCGCTCACACTTTTCGGCATCATGCTCTAAAACGATCCACAAGAGGATTCAAAAGGGATACCCATGCAAGGCCTGTTCAAGCGCGCCTCCGTCTCGCTACTCGCTCTTATGCTCGCTCTGCCGGCTGCGGCCAATGCGCAGACCGCAAAGACCGTGCCCGAGAGCCAGATGCAGATGCAGCTCTCTTTCGCGCCGCTCGTCAAACAGACGTCGGGCGCCGTCGTCAATGTCTATGCGGAAAAGACCGTCCGGCGGCAGTCGCCTTTTGCCGGCGATCCCTTCTTCGAGCAGTTCTTCGGCCAGCAGATGCCGAACCGCTCGGAGAAGCAGTCCTCGCTCGGTTCCGGCGTCATCGTCGAGGCAAACGGCACAGTTGTGACCAACAATCACGTCGTCGAAGGCGCCGACGACATCAAGGTTGCGCTGCCTGATGGGCGCGAATTCCCCTGCAAAGTGGTGCTGCGGGACGATCGTGTCGATCTTGCCGTGCTGAAGATCGACACCAAGGAAAGTTTCCCGACATTGCCGATCGGCAATTCCGATGCGGTCGAGGTCGGCGATCTCGTGCTGGCGATCGGCAATCCCTTCGGCGTCGGCCAGACGGTGACGAGCGGTATCGTCTCCGCACTTGCCCGCAACCAGGTGGTCAGGAACGAGTTCGGCTTCTTCATTCAGACCGATGCCTCGATCAATCCCGGCAATTCCGGCGGCGCCTTGATGAATATGAAAGGCGAGCTGATCGGCATCAACACCGCGATCTTCTCGCGCGGCGGCGGCTCGAACGGCATCGGCTTCGCCATTCCTGCCAATCTGGTCAAGGTCTTCCTCGCCTCGGCCGATGCCGGCGTCAAATCCTTCGAGCGGCCCTATGTCGGCGCCAGCTTCGATGCCGTGACTTCCGAAGTCGCTGAGGCGCTGGGGCTGAACAAGGTTCGCGGCGCGCTCGTCGTCAAGGTTTCGGAAGGCGGCCCGGCCGCCAAGGCCGGGCTGAAGGCCGGCGAAATCGTCACCGCGGTCGACGGTATTTCTGTCGAACATCCAGATGCGCTGCTTTACCGGTTGACGACGGCCGGTCTCGGCAAGTCGGTCAACCTCACTGTCGTCGAGAACGGCCGCGAGGCGCAACTGCCGCTGACGCTCGATCGCGCCCCGGAAACCTCGCCGCGAGATCAGCGCACGATCGGCGGGCGCACCCCCTTTAGCGGCGCCGTCGTTGAGAACCTGTCGCCGCGTGTCGCCGACGAACTGCGCATGCCGCCGGAATCGGCAGGCGTCGTGGTATCCGAGGTGAAGGAGGATTCGCCCGCCGCCCGTCTCGGTTTCGAGCCGAAGGATATCATCATCTCGATCAACGGGACCGATGTGAAGACCACCAGCGAGCTTTCCGAGATCGCCGAGAGCGACCCCGGCCTGTGGCGGGTGGAGATCGAGCGCGACGGTCAGCGCATCCGGCAATTCTTCCGATGAGCAACGATCTCTTCGCGCCGCGCGTTCCGGAAGAGGTGGCCGCCAAGCGACCGCTTGCCGACCGGTTGCGGCCGAAGACGCTTGCCGACGTCACCGGTCAGGAACATCTGACCGGTGAGGATGGCGTGTTGAAGCGGATGATCGAGAGTGGTTCGCTCGGCTCGATGATCTTCTGGGGTCCGCCCGGCACCGGCAAGACGACGGTGGCGCGGCTGCTGTCCGGCGAGGCGGGGCTGGCCTTCGAGCAGATCTCGGCGATCTTTTCCGGCGTCGCCGATCTGAAGAAGGTGTTCGAGACTGCCCGCCTGCGCCGCATGGACGGCCGTCAGACGCTGCTCTTCGTCGACGAGATCCATCGTTTCAACCGCGCCCAGCAAGACAGCTTCCTGCCCGTCATGGAGGATGGCACCGTCATCCTCGTCGGCGCCACCACCGAAAACCCGTCCTTCGAGCTCAACGCCGCTCTTTTGTCGCGCGCCCGCGTCCTGACCTTCAAATCGCATGACGAGGAAAGCCTGGAAGAATTGCTGAAGCGCGCCGAGGCGATCGAGCAGAAGCCGCTGCCGCTGAGGGAGGAAGCGCGCGCCAGCCTGATCCGCATGGCCGACGGCGACGGCCGCGCGGTGCTGACCCTCGCCGAAGAGGTCTGGCGCGCGGCGCGCGAAGGCGAGACCTTCGACACCGAAGGCCTGACGCGCATCGTCCAGCGCCGCGCTCCGGTCTATGACAAGGCGCAGGACGGCCACTACAATCTGATCTCGGCGCTGCATAAATCCGTGCGCGGCTCGGACCCCGACGCCGCCCTTTATTATCTCGCCCGCATGTTCGATGCCGGCGAGGATCCGCTCTATCTCGGCCGGCGGCTGGTGCGCATGGCGGTGGAGGATATCGGTCTTGCCGATCCGCAGGCGCTGGTGATCTGCAATGCCGCCAAGGATGCCTATGAGTATCTCGGCTCGCCGGAAGGGGAGCTGGCGCTGGCCCAGGCCTGCGTCTATCTCGCCACCGCGCCGAAATCCAATGCCGTCTACACGGCTTTCAAGGCCGCAAGCCAGGCCGCCAAGCAGAACGGCTCGCTGCTGCCGCCCAAGCACATCCTCAATGCCCCGACCAAGCTAATGAAGGGCGAGGGTTACGGCGAAGGCTATCGCTACGACCATGACGAGCCGGACGCCTTTTCCGGCCAGGATTATTTTCCGGAGAAAATGGGCCGCCAGACCTTCTACGATCCGCCGGAACGCGGTTTCGAACGCGACATCCGCAAGCGGCTGGAATGGTGGGCGAAGCTTCGCAAGGAGCGCAATCCGCGCTGAGCCGTCTGAACGTCAGGAGGGCCGCGGCGTCTTCTGATTGGCTGGCGCGGCGATCACCTTGACGGTGGATTCCGCCAGCCCGTGATGACCTTCCATGTCGACGACGACATGCCAGTGACCGCTTTCCGGAACGGCGAGCTTGACCGGCGATTTGCGCGCCACGCCGCCGATATATTTGAAATCGAGAACCTCGGTAAAACGCTGGAAGTTCGGCGCCGTCATCAGCCGCACATTGTTCACCGCATTCAACGACACCTCGACGATCGTTCCGGCGCGTTGTTCTTTAAGATCGTAATGGGTGAAGCGGAAATTCGGTTTCGGCATCGGTCTCGTGCTGTCTGAAGTCTCTGCGCCGAGATTTTACCAGCAAGCCGGTTAAAGAAAAGTTGGAAATCGGCCGTTCGGCCAGTCTGCGTTTTGCCGGCGCGGAACCGCGCGTGGAAAGGCTCAGAGCGCGGCGTAGACGATGTAAACTTCGACGCAGGCGAGCAGAACGCTGAAGACGATCAACACCCAGGCGGTGCGCTTTTCACGCATCTGCCGGCCGCCGCGCCTGATCCTGCGTGGGCGGAGAGGGTGGAAGGCGGAGATATTTCGCATGGCAATTGACCTTTGTAGTGATGGCGAGAGTCTACTGCCGGCCGCGATAGGAAATCCATTCGGGGCGAGGGGCGAAAATATAGAAATGGCATAAAGGCGGTTGGCAGAAATTTCGAAACAGAGTGTCGGAAAATGATCGCCACTGCCGTCCTTGCGGTATCGATGCAAACATGGAGCAAGGAACATGTCGAAGATGAGGCTGATATCGATGATCGCAACCGCGGCCGCTTTCCTGGCCGCGCCCGATATGGCAGGCGCCGGCGCGCCTTCTATCGAAGACAAGGCAGCAGCACCGATCATCAGGAAGGGAAGCGTGCCGGTCAACGGCATCGATTATTATTATGAGATCCGCGGCGAGGGCGAACCGCTGCTGCTGCTGCACGGCGGCCTCGGGCAGATCGAGATGTTCACGCCTGTCATGCCTGTTTTCACCGATCACCGGCAGGTGATCGCCGTCGATCTCCAGGGCCATGGCCGCACGCCGCTCGGCAATCGGCCGATCGAGCTTCCGGATATCGGCGCCGATCTCGCGATCCTGGTAAAGCAGCTCGGCTACGACAAGGTCGACGTCTTCGGCTATTCGTTCGGTGGCGGGGTGGCGCTGAATATGGCAGCGAATGCGCCCGATCGCGTCCGCCGGCTGGTGATCCTCTCGGCGCCCTATGCTCAGAACGGCTTCTTCCCGGAGATGTTGCCGCAGCAGGCGGCCGTCGGCGCCGGTATGGCCGAGATGATGAAGGACACGCCGATGTTCCTCTCCTACAAGGCGGTGGCGCCCGACGTTTCCGAATTTCCCAAGCTGCTCGACGCCATGGGGGCGCTGATGCGCAAACCCATCGATTATAGCGATGCTGTTGCCAAGCTCACGATGCCTGTCATGCTGATCTACGGCGATGCCGACATGATCCGCCCAGAGCACATGATCGACTTCTATCACAAGCTCGGCGGCGGTCTGCGCGACGCGGGCTGGACGCGGGAGAACATGTCGAAGAACCGGCTGGCGATCCTGCCCGATCTCACCCACTACGAGACCTTCGCCTCGCCCCTCGTGGCGACCGTGGCGATGACCTTCCTCGACGGCGGCGGCAAGGCGCCGAACTGGGCCGAGCAAGTCGGAAAGTAATGGAGGGCGGCCAGGCCCTGGCCGCCTTTTCCTTGCCATCAGCTGTCGCGCCGGTTTTCCCGCTCCAACTGCGTTACCACAGGATCGTTTCCGAGATCGGCGTCGGCACGCGGCGAGAGGCGAATGCCAATTTGCCGCAAGGCGTCCTTCCTGCGTCAAGATGTGCCGCCGCCGCATCCGGAAATGTGGATGCATCGGCGGCATCGGTTTTGCCTCTTCAGGCCACAGCCGTCGTTTCGCTTGCAAAATCCGTGGAGAGGGCGAGTTCGCGCCAGGCAGCAAGTTCTTTTTCGACGCTGGCATGCTGCGCTTCGATCATCGCCACCTTGTCGCTGCCGAACGGCATGCGTAGCGGCGGGTTAGGCGAATTGACCATCGTCATGATGCCGGCGGCGAGCCTGGCGGGGTTGCCGGGCTGGGCATGGTTGGCGTCGGCGGCGAAATTGCGCATGTTGCCGGCCGGCGTGCCTTCGTAGTCGGCGATCGAAGCCGGGCTCACCGCCAGCGACGTGTCGGACAGAAAGTCCGTGCGGAAGAAGCCGGGCTCGATGATCGTCACTTTGATGCCGAAGGGTTCGAGTTCGGCGGCCATCGATTCCGACAGCCCCTCGACGGCGAATTTCGTCGAGCCGTAGACACCCCAGCCGGGATAGCCGAAATAACCGCCGATCGAGGAGAAGTTCAGGACATGGCCGGAGCGCTGGCGGCGCATATAGGGCAGTACGGCGCGTGTCACCTTCAGGAGACCAAAGACGTTCGTGGCATAAAGCCTTTCGATCTCTTCGGCCGTGGCCTCCTCGACAGCGCCGAGCAGCCCGTAGCCGGCATTGTTGGCGAGAACATCGATGCGGCCGAAGCGGGCGATGCCGGCAGCCGCAGCCTCTTTCGCCTGCGCCTCATTGGTAACGTCGAGGGCGACGGCAATGAGGTTCGGATGATCGCCGAACTGCTCGGTCACTGTCTTTGGATTGCGGGCGGTGGCGATGACGCCATCGCCGGCTGCCAGCGCTTCCTTGGTCATCAGCGCGCCGAAGCCGCGGGATGCACCGGTGATGAACCAGATTTTCATGACGAATTCCTCTTGGATTGTTCGACTGTATGGGCGCCAGCATCTCTGTGCTGACGGGATGAATTTGACCGAAAATCTGCTGATGTATAAGATTTGTTATTCTCCAAACTATGATGATTGAAATTCAGCAATGCGCGCGACCGAACTCTCCGAACTTGCGGCCTTCGCGGCGGTGGCGCGGCACAAGAGCTTCCGCAAGGCGGGGGAGGAGCGGGGCGTCACTGCCTCTGCCGTCAGCCATGCCGTGCTCAATCTCGAGGACCGGATCGGCATCCGTCTGCTCAACCGCACGACACGCAGCGTGTCGTTGACCGAAGCCGGCGAACTCCTGATCTCCCATCTCGATCCGGCCTTCGGGGAAATGGCGGCGGCGCTCGATGCGCTGAACCGTTACCGCGACACGCCCTTCGGCAAGGTGAGGATCAACGTGCCGAATTCGATCGGTCCCTTCGTCATCGGCCGCATCATTGCCCCGTTGCTCCAGCGCAATCCGAATTTGCAGCTGGAGATCAACGCGACCGACAGGCTGGTCGATATCGTCGAGGAGGGTTTCGATGCAGGCATCCGTTTCGGCGAGCGCGTCACCGAGGGCATGATCGCGCTACGCATCAAGCCCCGGATCCGCTTGGTCGTGGTCGGTTCGCCCGCCTATTTCGAGAGCCGGCCGAAACCGGCGACGCCCCACGAACTCAAGGGCCATCTCTGCATCCAGAACATGTTTCCATCAGGTGCGCGTTATGCCTGGGAATTCGAGAAGGACGGCCAGACGGTGAGCTTTCAGCCGACCGGACCGCTGTCGCTCGACGATCACGAACTGATGATGCAGGCAGCGCTCGGCGGCGTAGGTCTTGCCTATATCTGGGAGCCCCGTGTCGAAAAAGCCGTTGCCGGCGGCGAGCTGATCCAGGTGCTTGACGACTGGTGCCAGCCGGAGGAACCGCTCTATCTCTACTATCCGAGCCGCCGCCACATGTCGGCGGGTTTCAGGGCGGTCATCGACGCGATCAGGGCGGAGTAAAGACGCTCAATTCCTATCCGCGCATGCTGGCGATCGTCTGAAGCGCCTCAAAATAAATCGTCAGGTCGCGGGCAGGGTCCTCCGGCAGCTCTGCCGCACGGAATACCTTGCCTCCCGTCGCCTCGATGCCCCCGTCGATCATCAGGTTATCGGCCATGCCGTGATTTTCGATCGCGATGCCATCCGGTCCGCGCGGGCGTCCGCTCGCGACATCGATCTCCAGCCCCGCATACCAGATCGAACGAACGCGCAGGCCATAGTCGTCGGGGTGGTTGGTATAGGCGAACACCGATTTTCCGAGCGCGATCATGAAACCGATTTCGTAGACCGTGCCCGGGTCGGCGCTGACGCCCCGAAACGGCGTGATGTTGGCAAGGCAGATATCGGCCCGGCGCATGGCGTCGTCGTTGCGCGCGTAGATCTCTGCGGCCGTCCGCTTCACCGGCGTCTGGTTTTCGTCGCTGCCGGGACCGGTCGGTTCGAAACCGAACTGGCGCGCCAATCGGCGTTTTTCGGCCATGACGGGCATGGCATCGGGAAGAAAGACTTCCGGGCCGGCAAGATAAATCGTGGTCATCGGTATCCTTCATTCCAGCGCGAGCCGAAGCGCCGGGGCTGGGGAACTCATTTCTGACGGAAGCCTGTCGCATGGCAAGCCGTGCCGGCAGGGATTGTCGATTTTTTTGACACGATAGCCCGATGCGCCCGCACGGGGTGGGCCACCGCGGCTCTCGCCGCGCGCGCTGTATCGGCCTGGTGCGGGCGGACTCAGGCTGGTCATCGGCGGCGTGAAAAAGCCGAAGGTTGCGTTTGTCCCCCTTTTGACTCCGCTGGACGAAGCGGCCAAAGATACCGCCATCACCAGCATCATCGGGAGAGGTTGATGAAGGGTCGGATTGTGCCAAATCGAAGAACGCCAAAGCGGCTCAAATATCTGTTTCCCGCTTTGGCCGCGCTGATGCTATCGGCTTCGGCAGCGTTCGGGCAGGACGTCGGGCCGCAAAGCCAGGCCTCGCGCGAGCAGGTCGAAAAACTCGTCGGCCTCTGGAAGGATCACTTTGCCGGCGCCGATAGCCTGCAGCAGCGCCGCACCGCCTTCAAGTCGCTGATGGAGACGACGCCGGGGCCGACCCGCATCCAGCTTCGGCAGGTCGATGCCGACGGCATCGATGCGGAACTGATGTGGCCCGCCCGCCTTCATCACCCGATCGGTGAAAGGGTGATCCTCTATATTCATGGCGGCGGCTTCTCCAGCGGCTCCATCCGCACGCACAGCCTGCTTGCCGGCTCGCTCGCCAAGGCCGCGTCCAGCGATGTTCTTCTCATCGATTATCGGCTGACGCCCGAATATACCTATCCCGCGCAGATCAACGACGCGCTGACGGCCTATCGCTGGCTTCTCGACAATGGCTATCGCAACGACAACATCGTCTTGGCGGGAGACGGCGCCGGCGGCAACATCGCGATCGAGACCGTGCTGCGGCAGATGCAGGTCGGAAAGGCGCTGCCGGCGGCCGTCATTGCGCTCAGCCCCATCACCGATCTTGCCGCGACGGGCGGATCGATGACATCGAATGCCGAAAGCGATCCGCTGGTCGGCAAAGACTGGATCGAGACTTTGCGCAAGGCCTATCTCGGCCGAAAGTCTCCGACCGATCCCCAGGCATCGCCGCTTTATGCCGACCTGACGGGCTTTCCGCCGCTGCTGCTGCAGGTCGGTTCCGGCGAAGTCCTGCTTGATGATACGCTGCGGCTCGCCGACAAGGCGCGCCAGGCGGGCGTCGACGTCACCACCGAGGTCTGGCCGGGCATGCCGCATCAGTGGCAGTTGTTTCCTTCGCTGCTCGACGATGCCGATCGGGCGAGCCAGAATATCGCCGAGTTTGCGATCCGGCATTTTGCCGACAAGCCGCAGGAGTAGGCGCCTACGCCCTCATTGCGATGTGCCGCGCGATGGAGAAGGCGCAAGAGGCCTCTCGACCTCCCGGCCGACGCTGAGCGCCTTTCGCACATTCGGCTCCAGCCGTTCCATATAGGCGTGGTCGGGTGCGGCACCGAGTGCATCCAGCATTTTCGAGAAGAAGCACCGGGCCGCCGCCGCGGCCGTGACGTCGAAGACCTCGGCATCGCTCAGCCCGTGTTTCTTCAGCCCGTCTATATCCTGCTGCGTCACCGACGTCGCGTCGCGCGCCACCTTGGCGGCGAAGGCCATGATCGCCCGTTCGCCGGCATCGATCGGCGCCTTCTCCGTCTCGTTGACGACAGCCGTCAGCCCGTCGCTGGTAAACCCCTCGCGCAGCAGCACCGAACCGTGCGCCAGCATGCAATAAGAGGATTTCAGCTCCTTGGCCGCCGCCAGCGTCACCAGTTCATAGCGCCTGAGGCTCATATGGTTGCGAATGCTCGCAAGCAGCGCCGCCCAGCACTCCATCACCTCCGGCCTGTGGCCGAAGGCACGATACATGTTCGGCAGATAACCATAATTCGCCTCGGCCGACGCATACATCGACGTCGTCTTCTCGCTGGCGGATGCATGGGGGGTGTGAATGAAAGCCATGGCATGGTCCTCCTCTATTGCGAGAAGGATAGGGTAGATATGCCGGACAGCAATCCTGCGCCGTCAGTTCGAGCGCGAGCCGTCAGCCCTGCTTAGGAGGCCTGAGTGATCGCGCAATCATTGTTCGCCGGAACGTCGCCATGTCTCTTGATCGGAAGGGTAACGGTGAACGTCGATCCACAGCCTCTTGCGCTTTGCACCTCTATCGAGCCCTGATGCAGCTCGACGATCTGCTTCACCAGGTTGAGGCCGATACCGGTTCCGGCAATCCCGGTCGAAGTGCGGGCGCGGAAATAGCGCTGGAACAGCCGGGGAACGTCTTCGGCATCGATCCCCACCCCGTCGTCGCTGACCGAAACCTTGACGTTGCCGGTCTCCTCCCATGCCGCAATGCGAATTTCGGACGTTCCGGGCGCGTATTTGACGGCATTGGAGAGCAGATTGGTGAAGACCTGGGTCAAGCTGCGGGGATCGGCATCGATGAACTCAGGCAGCCCGTCTACGTCAAGCACGAAGCTGTGCGTCTTCGAGATCGACGACTGCCGCTCGCAGCAGCTTCGGATCAATGATCTGAGCGCGCAGGCGCCGTAACTGATGTCGATCGTGCCGGTATCGAGGCGTCCGGCTGACAGGATACTCTCCATGAGATCGACGATCCGGTGTACCGATGCGCGGATCTGATCGACCTTCTCGCTGAGGAAACCGGGCTCGACCGCGCCTCCTTTTCGCAGCAGCCGCTGGGCGGCAGCGTCAATGATTGCGAGCGGGGTGCGGAACTCATGCGAGGCCATCGCCACGAACTGCCGCTGCAATTCGTTGATGTTTCGTTCCTGCGCGAGCATCCGCTCCAGCTCACGCGCCTGCCGCTCGACCTCAGCTGTGCGGTTCCGCACCGTAACTTCGAGCTGATCGTGGTGGCGGCGCAGCTCTTCGGCGAGCCGCACGGTCTTGGTGACGTCCTCATGGGTCGCCACATATCCACCGTTCTGCATCGGATTGTGGGTGATTTTGACGATGCGGCCGTCGGTGAGCGCGATGTTCTGGCTGGCCGGAGCACCGAGTGCCGTCGCTTCGAAGACGACGTCGAAATAGGTGGCGGTGTCGGCCGGACCGTTTCCCTCCTGGGCCCGATAGGCCAGGATATCTGCGAGCGGCGTTCCCGGTTGTGTCAGCCGATCGGGCAGATTGTACATCCGCGCGTAGGACGCGTTGCACAATATCAGCTTCTTCGTCGAATCGAACATGCACAGCCCATGCGGCATGTTGCTGAGGGCTGCGTCGAACCGGTGATGTTGCTCGGCCAGGCTGTCTTCGACGCGAATGAGCGTCGAGATGTCTTCGTAGCTCAGGATCCAGCTTCCCTCTCTCGAGGGCGCGCAAGTCAGCGAGATCATCCGTCCGTCGGGCAACGCAAACTGCGAGGCGCGCGGCTTGCCGGTCGGCGAACGCGAACATGCCGCTGCATGGCAGTCCAAGGTGCCCGGCAATCCTTCGATATCCATTCCCTTCAGGAGGGCGCCCTCCGGAAGGCCGAGAATTTCCAGCGCGCGGGAATTGAAGGCCGTGACCGTATTGGCTGAATCAAGCAGAACGATGCCCTGCGGCAGGTTTTCCAGAATGGATTCGAACGAATGCGGCATCATCCGGCCCTGCTTCAGATCTGGCGCGTTGCGCGTATCCGTAGCATTCGTCAGAAACAATAAAGTTTCGCTAATGTCCGTCGATGGGAGCTCCTCGATGGAAACTCAGCCGAGTTTGGCCAGTTGTTCCGCAAGAAGATCAAGGCTGTCCTCTCCCACCTCATTGACGTCGCTCGGCATCGGCTCGCCGGTCTCTTGATAAGCAGGGCAAGGGGACGAGCCCCGAATTTTCCACGACCTTGCCGGCCGGGGAGATCCACAGGCGCCGGTCAATCGTGACTGGAATTTAGATCGTTCCAATTTACGAGTTGAGATGTCGATGGCGAAGAAAGCCGAATTCCTGATGAAAACAAATAAATTCATAACGGATCTCTAAATTTTTCTTGACAGAATTGGAACGTTCCAAATACTGATCCTATCAGTCGACGTCATGGTCGGAGAGGGAAATGACAAAGGCGCGGGTAACCGTCATTGACATCGCGAAGGCCGCAGGCGTCTCCAAGTCGACGGTTTCGTTGGTGCTGCAGGGTTCCTCCCTGGTCAACGAGGCGACGCGCGCCAAGGTCAATGCCGTGATGCGGGATCTCGGCTACGTCTATAATCGCGGCGCAGCCAATCTTCGCCAGGCCGGTGCCAAATCGCGGATCATCGGAGTTGTTGTGAACGACCTGACGAACAGCTTCTTTGCGGAGCTGGCGGTCGGCGTCGATATGGTCGTCCAGTCGGCCGGCTTCGTCCAGTTCCTGTCGAACACCGGCGAGAGCATCGACAGGCAGCGTGAGGTTGTCGCATCGATGCGTGAGCACGGCATTTCCGGCCTCATCGTCTCGCCGGCCCGCGCCACCGATGCCGCCGACTTCAAGCCACTCGTTGCGGCCGGAATCCCTGTCGTGGTCGTCGTTCGAAACCTGCCCGGCGCCAAAGTCTCGTCCATCGTCTCCGACAACCGGGCCGGCATGGTCTCTGCGGTCAAGCATCTGGCCGGGCTTGGTCACAAGCGCATCGCCTTTCTCGGCGGTTTTCCCGACACCGCCGTCTTCGACGATAGGCTTGCCGGTTACCGAAATGGCATGGAAGCGGCCGGGCTCGATTATCACGAAGAACTCGTCATCTCGTCGGCGCCGTCGCGGGCCGGCGGGGTGGAGGCGATCGGAAAGGCGATCGCGCTCGGTCGTCGGCCGACCGCAGCCGTCTGCTTCAACGATGCCGTGGCCTTCGGTGTTTGCGATGGATTGCGCGCGCGCCGTCTGGAGCCCGGCGCCGACTTCGCCGTCGTCGGTTTCGACGACGTCATCGAGGCCCAGGCGGCGGTTCCGGCGTTGACGACGGTCTCGGTCGATCCGCAGGGCATCGGACGCCGCGGCGCGCAGATGCTGCTCAAGCAGATCAATGCCGGCAAGGCCGAGGCCGAGACAGTGACGACAGCTGTCCGGCTGGTCGTTCGCGAGAGCTGCGGCGCCGGCAAGGCCGCGCCGGCAAGGGCCGGCAAGAGCGTAAAATCGAAACAGGACGCTGAGTAATGCCCATGAAGAAGCATCTCACCCCAGCCGAAGCGGCCGCGCTCATCCCGGACGGCGCCGTCGTCACGGTATCGTCTTCGAGCGGTCTCGGTTGCCCGGACCTCATGCTGAAGGCGATCGGCGAGCGTTTCGAGACGACCGGCCATCCCCAAGGCATCACGACCCTTCATCCGATCGCCGCCGGCGACATGAGCGGCATCAAGGGCGTCGATTACATCGCCAGGAAAGGCCTGCTCAAGCGCATCATCGGCGGCTCCTATCCATCCGGGCCGTCATCGTCCGAGCCGCCGCTGATCTGGCAGATGATCACCAACAACGAGATCCCGGCCTACAACATTCCCTCCGGCATCCTGTTCGACATCCATCGCGAAGCCGCAGCCAAGCGGCCGGGCGTGCTGACTAAGATCGGCGTCGACACGTTCGTCGACCCCCGGCGGCAGGGCTGCGCGATGAACGAGCTGGCTTCGGAGCAGCAGGTGGTCAAGCGCGTCAGCTTCGAGGGTGACGACTGGCTGTTCTTCCCCTCGATCGTCCCTCAGGTCGCCATCATCCGCGCCACTACCGCCGATGAGCGCGGCAACCTGACATATGAACATGAAGGCGCCTATCTCGGCGGCCTCGATCAGGCGCTTGCCGCCCGCAACAACGGCGGCATCGTCATCGCCCAGGTCAAGCGGATCACCAAGGAAGGCTCGTTGAAACCGCATGACGTCCGGGTGCCGGGAATGCTGGTCGACTATATCGTCGTCGATCCCGATCAGAAGCAGACGACGCAGACGTTGTACGATCCGGCGATCTCAGGTGAGATCTTCCGCCCGCTCGATAGCTTCAGCGTTCCGGAATTCAATGTTCAGAAGGTCATCGCGCGCCGCGTTGCGCAGGAGCTGCAGGCCGGAAGCTGCGTCAATCTCGGCTTCGGAATTTCGGCCAACGTGCCGCGCATTCTGCTGGAGGAGGGGCTCCACGGCGCCGTCACCTGGGTCATCGAACAGGGCGCGGTCGGCGGGGTGCCGCTGCTCGATTTCGCCTTCGGCTGCGCGTCCAATGCGGACGCCTACATGCCGTCCCCTTATCAGTTCACTTACTTTCAGGGCGCTGGCTTCGATGCGTCGCTGCTCTCCTTCCTCGAGATCGGCAAGGACGGGTCGGTCAACGTCTCCAAGCTTTCCTTCCGGCCGCATGTGACGGCCGGCGCCGGCGGCTTCGTCGACATCACCGCGCGGGCGAAGAAGATCGTCTTCTCCGGCATGTTCAACGCTGGCGCGAAGCTGTCGATCGCCGATGGGGCTCTCGTCATCGAGAGGGAGGGCAAGCTGAAGAAGCTGGTTAACGAGGTCGAACACGTCACTTTCAGCGGCAGGCGGGCGATCGAGCAGGGGCAGGATATCATCTATGTCACCGAGCGGTGCGTGATGAAGCTGACGCCTGAAGGCATCGTCCTCACCGAGATCGCCCCCGGCGTCGACCTTCAGTCTGAGATCCTCGATCAGTCCGAATTTCCGCTGATCGTCGCGCCCGACCTGAAGGTCATGGATGCGGCACTCTTCCGCGAGGCAGGCATCGGCTTGTCGCTTCCTGCCAAACGGGCACGGACACTGGAGGGCACCTTCCATGGCTAGCGGAACAGTCAGGATCGATATCGACGGACATGTCGCGACCTTGACGATTTCTCGTCCGGAGAAGCTGAACGCGCTCGATCTCGATATGCTGAAAGCGCTGGCCGAGGCGGCGGATGCGGTGGAGGCGAACCCGGATGTGCGCGCTGCCGTTCTGACGGGGGAAGGAAAGGGCTTTTCCGCCGGAGGCGATATCAAAGCCTGGGGCGGAATGCTGCCGCAGGAGTTCGGCCATGCCTGGGTAAGGCACGGTCACCGTATCTTTGAAAGACTGGCGACGCTCCGGGTGCCGCTGGTCGCGGCGCTGAACGGCCACGCCCTCGGGGGCGGGCTCGAATTGGCCGGCGTTGCCGACATTCGCCTCGCCGAGGAGCACATCAAGATCGGCCTGCCGGAAACCGGCCTCGGAATGGTGCCGGGCTGGTCCGGCACACAGCGTCTCGTGCGCCGGTTTGGCGCGCAGGCCGTCCGTCGCATGGCGCTCGGCGGCGAGATCTTCACCGCCGAGGAAGCCCGCGTGCTGGGCATCGTCGACGCGGTCGTTCCGACCGGAAACTCGGTCGCCGCCGCCAGGCAATATGCCGGGCGGATTGCCGCGAGGGGACCGGCGGCCCTCGAGATCGCCAAATTGATGATCGCATCGGCGAACGGCGAAGACAACGGAACCGCGGTCGAAGCCCTGGGCTCGATCCTCGCCGCCAAGACCGGCGATCTGAAGGAGGGCGTCGCATCATTCAGCGAGAAGCGCCCGGCAACGTTCAAGGGAGAATGGTAATGACGGTCCTCGTCAACCCCACGGCGCTCAGCGACCACAAGGCGCGCGATTTCAAAATGCTGATCGACGGCAAATGGGAGGCGGGCGCCTCCGATCCGATCGAGCGCGTCGCGCCGAGCCATGGTGTCGTGGTCAGTCGCTTCCCAGCCGGCAGCAGGAGCGACGCCGAGCGCGCCATCGCTGCGGCACGAAAAGCCTTCGACCAAGGACCGTGGCCGCGCATGACCGCGTCCGAACGCTCCGCCATCCTGCTCAAGGCGGCCGATCTGATCGCCGCACGGGCTGAGGAACTGGCATTTCTCGACGCCATCGAGGCGGGCAAGCCGATCACCCAGGTACGGGGAGAAATTGCCGGCTCGGTCGACATCTGGCGTTATGCGGCGGCTCTCGCACGCGATCTCCATGGTGAAAGCTACAACACGCTCGGCGACGGCACGCTCGGCGTCGTCCTGCGCGAGGCGATCGGCGTTGTCTCGATCATCACGCCGTGGAACTTTCCGTTCCTGATCGTCGGCCAGAAGCTACCCTTCGCGCTCGCCGCAGGCTGCACGGCCGTCGTCAAGCCCTCGGAGCTGACATCCGGATCGACGCTCGTGCTCGGAGAGATCCTGCAGCAAGCGGGCGTTCCCGATGGCGTCGTCAACATTGTCACCGGCACGGGACCTGAAGTCGGCGCGATTATGACCTCCCACCCTGATGTCGACATGGTTTCCTTCACCGGCTCGACCGGTGTCGGAAAACTGACGATGACGAATGCGGCGCAGACGCTGAAGAAAGTCTCGCTGGAACTCGGCGGCAAGAACCCGCAAATCGTTTTCCCCGATGCCGACCTCGATGCCTTCATCGATGCCGCGGTCTTCGGCGCCTATTTCAATGCTGGCGAGTGCTGCAACGCAGGCTCGCGGCTGATCCTTCACAAGTCGATCGCCTCAGACGTCGTCAGGCGTGTCGCCGAGCTGTCGAAGGGGGTGAAGGTCGGCGATCCCCTCGATCCCTCGACGCAGGTCGGCGCGATCATCACGCCGCAGCATCTGGAGAAGATCTCAGGCTATGTCGCCGGCGCCAGGAGCAGCGGCGCCCGCGTCGCCCATGGCGGCGAGACGCTCGACCTCGGCATGGGGCAGTTCATGTCGCCGACGATCCTCGAGGCCGTCACGCCTGATATGGCCGTGGCCCGTGAGGAAGTCTTCGGTCCTGTTCTGTCGGTTCTGACGTTCGAAACAACAGCCGAAGCGATCAGGATCGCGAATTCCATCGATTACGGCCTGTCGGCCGGTGTCTGGAGCCGCGATTTCGACACTTGCCTGACGATCGGCCGGTCGGTGAGGGCGGGCACGGTGTGGATGAACACCTTCATGGACGGCGCCTCGGAGCTGCCCTTCGGCGGCTACAAGCAGAGCGGTCTCGGCCGCGAACTCGGCCGCCATGCGGTCGAAGACTATACCGAGACCAAGACGCTCAACATGCATATCGGCAAACGCACCGGCTGGTGGATGCCGCAGACGGAAAAGCTGGCCTGACGCATCGGCCCGAAAATCGGAATCGATTTTCGGAAAGCACGATGCGTCGATTCAAAGTGTTACAGCGTCCTTTGCGCGCCTGAAAGGCGCGCGGCGCTGTAAGCGGCAAGGAACTACGCCCGGGGAGGGCGGGTGATCGATGCGGGAATGGTCCCGCATCTTCCAAAGAGGGAACTGGGAGGTTCTTCGATGAATAGGTTTTTGACCACGACTGCCGTGATCGCATTGGCCCTGGCCGGCACGCATGTCGCGGCCCGCGCCGCCGACGTAAAAGAAGTGCAAATGCTGCACTGGTGGACGTCGGGCGGCGAGGCAGCGGCTTTGAACGTCTTGAAGGAGGATCTGTCGAAGGAAGGCTTTGCCTGGAAGGACGTTCCGGTAGCCGGCGGCGGCGGTGATGCGGCGATGACGGCGCTGAAGGCGATGGTGGCGGCCGGCACCTATCCGACCGCCTCGCAGATGCTCGGTTATACCGTGCTCGATTATGCCGAGGCCGGCGTGATGGGCGACCTGACCGAGACGGCCAAGAAGGAAGGCTGGGACAAGTCGGTGCCGGCGGCGCTGCAGAAGTTCTCCGTCTATGACGGCAAATGGGTCGCAGCCCCCGTCAACGTCCACTCGGTCAACTGGCTGTGGATCAACAAGGCGGTGATGGACAAGATCGGCGGCACTCAGCCGAAGAGCTTCGACGACCTGATCGCGCTGCTCGACAAGGCCAAAGCGGCCGGCGTCATTCCGCTCGCGCTCGGCGGCCAGAACTGGCAGGAAGCGACGATGTTCGATTCCATCGTGCTGTCGACCGGCGGCCCGGAATTCTACAAGAAGGCCTTCAACGACCTCGACGAGGCGTCGCTGAAGTCGGACACGATGAAGACGTCCTTCGACAACCTGGCGAAGATCGTCAAATACGTCGATCCGAACTTCTCCGGCCGCGACTGGAACCTGGCGACCGCCATGGTCATCAAGGGTGATGCGCTGGTGCAGGTGATGGGCGACTGGGCCAAGGGCGAATTCGTCGCCGCCAAGAAGACCCCCGACAAGGACTTCCTGTGCTACCGCTTCCCCGGCACCGATGGCAGCGTGATCTACAACTCCGACATGTTCGGCATGTTCAACGTCCCCGACGACCGCAAGGCGGCGCAGGTGGCGCTGGCAACGGCGACGCTGTCGAAGAGCTTCCAGTCGGCCTTCAACGTCGTCAAGGGTTCGGTGCCTGCTCGTACCGACGTTCCCGACACCGACTTCGACGCCTGCGGCAAGAAGGGCATCGCCGACCTGAAGGCGGCCAATGAGGGCGGCACGCTGTTCGGTTCGCTCGCCCAGGGTTACGGCGCGCCGCCGGCGATCGCCAATGCCTATAAGGACGTCGTCTCGAAGTTCGTCCACGGCCAGATCAAGAGCTCCGACGAAGCCGTCACCCAGCTGGTCCAGGCGATCGACGATGCCCGCTGAGAGCGGTCGACGACCAATGCTTCCCCGCGTGATCTCGCGGGGAAGCTTCAGGCTCCGCAGCGATAAATGCCGAGCGATCCTGCGGGAAGGGAGATGATATCCATGAGCACAGTTGCCACCACCGATCCGGTTCTCACACCCCGGCAAGCGACGCCGATCTCGTTGCGCGGCCGGCTGCAGGATGCGCTGCCGAAGATCGTGCTGGCGCCGAGCTTCGTCATCACCCTGGTCTTCGTCTACGGCTTCATCGTCTGGACGGCCTATCTGTCGTTCACCAATTCCAAGACCTTCCCGTCTTATGCGCTGACCGGGCCACGCGCCTATCAGCGGCTGTGGCGCTGGACCTTCGAGAGCGATCCACCATCTTCCTGGTATACCTCGATCACCAACATGGCGATCTTCGGCTTCCTCTATGTCGGCATCTGTTTAGCACTCGGCCTGCTGCTTGCCATCCTGCTCGACCAGAAGATCCGCGGCGAGGGGCTGTTGCGGCCGATCTTCCTCTATCCGATGGCGCTCTCCTTCATCGTCACCGGGGTGGCCTGGAAATGGTTCCTCGATCCCGGCCTCGGGCTGGAGCAGACGCTGCACCACTTCGGCTGGACGAGCTTCCACTTCGACTGGATCAAGAACAAGGACTTCGTCATCTATACCGTCGTCATCGCCGGTGTCTGGCAGGCCTCCGGCTTCGTCATGGCGATGTTCCTGGCAGGCCTTCGCGGTATCGACGGCGAGATCATGAAGGCGGCGCAGATCGACGGCGCTTCGCCCTTGCAGCTCTACCGCCGCATCGTCATTCCGCTGCTGCGGCCGATCTTCCTCTCTGCCTTCATCGTGCTCGCCCATATGGCGATCAAGTCCTACGACCTGGTGGTGGCGCTGACCTCGGGCGGG